>CAYISF010000001.1:0-31281 GCA_964366065.1 uncultured Candidatus Saccharibacteria bacterium
ACATCTCTCTCCAATCTCCTCCTTTCCGGCTCCACCACCCTCCAGAACTTCACCGCCTGGGAGGCCACCACCACCTCGGCCACCTCGACTAATTTCTACATATCCGGAAATATCGCGATAGCATCTACTTCTCCATGGGGCAAACTTTCAGTTGAACTTGATACTCAAAATCCGGCTCTCGTTGTTTCCAATCAAGGCAGTAGCACCCCCTCCTTTTATGTAGGCGGCGTTAATCAAAATGGTTTTGTCGGAATTGGCACGACCACTGCTCCGTCACTGGCGCGGCTTATTATGGACGGTTCAATGTCAGCGTCTGGCGCGGCTACGGCTGTAACCGGCATACATCAGATTTTCACTTTCAACCCGACATCAAACAATACTATTCAAGTGGGGAACCGCCTCGTTCTTCAGAACATCACTTCCGGCGCGGCGACAAATACGGCAGTAGCGCAAATCATCCGCATTATAGACAACAGCGGTACCTCCAATCTCACTCGCGGTCTGGAAGTGGTCGCGAGCGCGGGGAATACGACTTATGGCGTAAACACGGGCGTGCGCACCACCGGCCACACCTTCGGTCTCCAAGCGCTCACTACCGGACTGGCCGGCGGCACTTCCACCCCGGCGGCTATTTATGGAGAAATTACCGGAACAACGCAAGGTGACGCCCTGCGCCTTTACAGCTCAAATATAACCGCCTCTGTACAAAACATGGCGCAGTTCTATCAGCAGTCCACGGCCTTTGTCGGAACCGGATTGCTCATGAACTTCGGCGCCGGCGGCGGATCATTCACTGGTGATTTTCTTAATCTTCAGGTTAATGCCGCTACAAGGTTTAGGATAAGCAATATGGGGACGACCACTATCGGTGACGGCACCAACAGCGCCGGTTTGCGCGTACTTAAGGGCAGTATCTGCGTTGACGACGACGGCACTTGTACTGGCACAACGACCGGCGCCGTGGCCGCCGTGAGTTTCCTAACGGGTAAAACTGATGACCTTGCGGAAACTTATTATTCAACGACAACACTTGAGCGCGGAGACATCGTTTATACGGCCGGAAAGTATGGTATCGGAAAAGCAAGCACTTCCTCGCAGCCAATTATCGGTGTCGTTTCTACCCGTCCCGGTTTCCTGCTCGCCGCCGGAGAGGAAGGTATCACTCCGCCAGCAGAAGGAACGGCGTACCCAATTGGTCTTGCCGGTCGCGTGCCGATTAAAGTTTCAAACGAGAACGGCAACATAAATGTCGGCGACCGCATTACGTTATCAAACGTTTCCGGTGTCGGGATGAAAGATAATGGGCGCGGCGGAACGGCCGTCGGAATCGCCCTAGAGACCTTTGACGGCATATTCTACCTATCGGAAGCCACTCGGGAAAACGAGGCGGTCAAAATGCCAATTGGTGAACCAGTTTGCACACCCCAAAATAATGCATCCGATTCGAAAGTCGGGGGTGGGCAAGACGTGGAAGGGAGCAGTATCCCCGTTTTAAATTCTCCCGATTTGGGGAATGGAAACGCAGAAAATTGCATTCAGCCGATGGAATACGTAAAACCGGAAGCCGGAATAGCCAAGGACGAAACAATGCCAAACGGCACATCGGTGAAAGTCGGGAAAATTCTCATGTTCATAAACCTAAGTTACCGCGAGCTTACAGTGAATAGCGGCGTTGCCGCCGAGCCGGCGAAATATTTTGAAGAAAATCTTAACCTGAAAGGAAACGAAATGCTTGAAGTTGGCGGAATTTACGGGATATCAAACAAATGGTCAATAGACGAGGAGGGAAACATGGTAGCCAATACAGTTAGAGCGAAAAAAGTTATCGCCGAGGAAACGCTTGAGGTTGGTTCAAGCGCCTTGCCGTCGGGCATTACCATTTACGACGTGGATACGAAAACGCCCTACTGCATTCAAATCAAAGGTGGTTTGGTGACTTCAACGTCAGGGGCTTGTCAAGCCGCCGCCGCGGGAAGTGGAATAAACGGAGGCGGAGGGGGCAACGCGCCAACCGAAAACGGTACCATTGAAACGGCGACAGATTCCACAAACACAACCGCAACAACCTCATCGGAAACTTCAAGCGGAGATTCCGGTTCAACTTCAATAACCGATAGCGCAACGCCATCTGATACAGCTGCTTCTCCAGCGGTCTCATCGGAAACAAGCAGTGACGCATCATCCAGCGAACCAGCGCCGTCGGTTTCGGAAAGCCCAACCCCAACCCCGCCGACATCGGAAACGACCAGTTCTCCGCCCGCGACCCAGTAATCAAACATCCGATATTCGTACGTAGTCAAAAAATATGTGAACTTATTTAACTGTAAAAATAAAATGAAGCTCCACGGGCAAGCCCGTGGTATCTGTTTGTTACGGTCAAACCCTGCTGGCTTGCCCGTGGAGCGGAATCCCGCACCGAAAACCATTCATCCATGGATAACCCCGTGGTTTTCTGGTGCGTGGACAAACTCCGTAAATTCTCAAGTATATGCAAACTTGTTTTTTATAGTTTTTGTTTCATTAATTGGTTTATATATTTTCATTCCAAAAGTGGTATCGGCAGATTACCAATTCATCCCCACCGCGGGCAACATCGTTACCGGCACCAATCAAATCATAAACGCCACCTTGGCGCCTACCGCCGAGACCAGTTTGGGCTCATACAAAGCTCTTCTGGCGGATGATACCCGCTATTGGGGCGCGACCTCCACCGCCAGCGGCATAGATATGCAAGTAACGCTCGGGAACGTGGCCTTAAACGGGGCCAACAAACTCATCATTCAAACGGACCTTGATATTGACGCCACCGTGCCCAATCTTTTAATCCAAATTTGCGACTGGACTTCAGCCACCAACGTGGATAATCAGGCAAACGGGCAATGTACCGGCGGCGGCTGGCGCACGCTGAACTCCCGGAACGCCGTCAATTTTCCGGTCTATTATACCAGCGCCACCGGCGCCACTCTCCAGTGGCATGTCTATGACGGATACTTTGCCACCACCAGCGCCGCCGGAGGAGTGCCTATCTCCACCCCGCTTTCCAACTTCGTCAACGGCTCCAATCAAACTTTAATTCGTTACTTCGCCACCACTTCGGTAACTTCCGTGGTGGCCGTGGACTTCCTGCGCATGTTCGCCGTGGTTGACCCCATATACCAGGCCTCCGGATTTACCAATTTAGGTTCGGGCGTTCCCACTGGCACCTATCACAACACCATAGCCATTGGCAACTCGGCCACGGCTCAAACCATTCAAACCGGCGACGCCGTCAATCTCTCTGTCCCCGGCACGGCCGGCACGATATCCGACTTTTACCTCTCCTTCGGCAATATCAAAACCTACACCGGCATGAACACCATTTTAGTCAACACCGACGCCCTGTGTTCTGCCGCCACGCTCAACCTTAACTACACCTTTGCCGTTCGCAACTTCACCACTTCGGCCTGGGAAGACATAACCGGCCCCGTTGATTGCTCGGTCACGGCGGTGGTCCGGACCTTCGCTAAAAATAACATGGCCAACATAAGTGACTACATCTCCGGGGGCGAAGTGCGCATCAGAGTGTACGGTTCCATCAACAGCACCACTAATATTCAACTGGACACCATGTACGTCATCTTGGGCACCACCAACAGCGGTGCCAATGACTTTGAAGTTTCTTTCGGCACCACCACCGCCGGCAGACTGCACATCGATCCTTCAACCGGGTCCGACCAAATCAACGCCATGGCCAGCGACGGGACATACATGTACCTAGCTGGCCTTGATTCTTTCGGCATAGACAACCGCTGGCGGCTGGAGAAGAGAAACTTAAGCGACGGCGCTCTGGTCAGCACTTTCGGCACTGGCGGCGTGGTCGTTTCAGATCCCTCAATCAACTCCGACCAGATACTCGCCATTGCCACCACCTCCGACGCCGTCTTCATTGCCGGTTTTGACTCTATTGTTTCAACGACCGACTCCGCCTGGCGAGTGGAGAAGTATGACATTACCACCGGGGCTCCGGTCACAGCCTTTGGATTAAATGGTGTGCTGAGAAGTAACCCCTCGGCCCGCCTTGACAGGATCCGCGGCATTGCCGCCGACGCCACCGACATCTATATCGTTGGAGACGACCTCGCCGTGAGCACCACCAACGGCCGGTGGAGAATTCAAAAGCACAACATTGTGACCGGGGCCACCACCACCGCCTTTGATACGGACGGCATCGTCACCTATGACCCCTCTGTAGCGCTTGACACTCCCTACGCCATTAAACTGGACGGAGCAGGCAACATTTTCGTGGCCGGCTCGGCTTCCACCACTTTAAACGGCATCGGCTGGAACATTCAAAAGATAAGCGCCTCCGACGGCTCTTTGGTCACGGCTTTTTCCGGCGATGGCATACTTAACGATACCAATCCCAGCGCGGTCACGGATGAAGCCCTGGCCTTAGCCCTAAACGGAACTGACATTTTTGTCACCGGCTATGACGGAGTGCAGGGCGGCGCCTCTCCCCAACAGTGGCGCACCCAGAAGTATAATATTACCACCGGAGCCACCACCACCGCCTTTGGAGTAAACGGCGCGGTCACCTTTAATAATACGACTACTGCCGACAACGACCAGGCCAAAGCCATCGCCATTAACAGCACCGATGTCTATGTGGCCGGTTTTGACGACGACGATGCCGGACGGGCAAGAATCTATAAATACGACATCGTGACCGGAGCCACTTCCACAGACTCTTTCGGCCGCGCTGGCACGGTCATGTCTGAAGACGGCGGGGACGACCGGTTTAATGCCATCTTTCTCAACGGCAACTATCTCTATGTCGGCGGCTACGGCACGGGGCCGGGCAACAACCAGTGGATTGTGGAGAAAAGAGAAAAATCGTCGGGTCTTTTGGCCACCACCACCTTCCCGGCCATTACCGGAGTGGCGGCCACCAGAGACATTGATACCACCGCTACCTCGACCAACGTTTGGAGCATTCAGTCCGAAGATGAAACGACAAACATGAGCCACGATTTCTATTCAATGGACAACGGGGCCAGCAACTCCACCGTTGAAGAAGCCACTTCGGCCAACATCAACTTCTCGGTTACCGCTCCGACTAACGCCGCCATTACCAGCGCCATGTTTGCCGGACGGTACATGTCCGGAGCGGGCGGAAGCGCCCAGCTGACCATCAGAGATTACTCGGGTCTTTCCAACACCTTGGCCGGCACGACCGAGGGAGGATGGAGCTTAATCGGAGCCGCTTCCACTATCGCCCAAGTTTACACCGACCCGGTTACCGTCGGCACCGTAGCTTTAGGCGGCATTCACGGATATATCTCCAACGCCGACGACTACATTGATCTGGTGGGCAATAAGATGAACCTGCGTCTGCCCACCACCGTGGGCTCGGCTTCCACCACCAACACCACCATGATGTGGGATTTTGCCTTTGTGTCTTTGCAATGGGCAGAAGATGCGAATCGTCCCTCCCGGCGCTCTCAATTCATCCCCACCGCGGGCAACATCGTTACCGGCACCAATCAAATCATAAACGCCACCTTGGCGCCTACCGCCGAGACCAGTTTGGGCTCATACAAAGCTCTTCTGGCGGATGATACCCGCTATTGGGGCGCGACCTCCACCGCCAGCGGCATAGATATGCAAGTAACGCTCGGGAACGTGGCCTTAAACGGGGCCAACAAACTCATCATTCAAACGGACCTTGATATTGACGCCACCGTGCCCAATCTTTTAATCCAAATTTGCGACTGGACTTCAGCCACCAACGTGGATAATCAGGCAAACGGGCAATGTACCGGCGGCGGCTGGCGCACGCTGAACTCCCGGAACGCCGTCAATTTTCCGGTCTATTATACCAGCGCCACCGGCGCCACTCTCCAGTGGCATGTCTATGACGGATACTTTGCCACCACCAGCGCCGCCGGAGGAGTGCCTATCTCCACCCCGCTTTCCAACTTCGTCAACGGCTCCAATCAAACTTTAATTCGTTACTTCGCCACCACTTCGGTAACTTCCGTGGTGGCCGTGGACTTCCTGCGCATGTTCGCCGTGGTTGACCCCATATACCAGGCCTCCGGATTTACCAATTTAGGTTCGGGCGTTCCCACTGGCACCTATCACAACACCATAGCCATTGGCAACTCGGCCACGGCTCAAACCATTCAAACCGGCGACGCCGTCAATCTCTCTGTCCCCGGCACGGCCGGCACGATATCCGACTTTTACCTCTCCTTCGGCAATATCAAAACCTACACCGGCATGAACACCATTTTAGTCAACACCGACGCCCTGTGTTCTGCCGCCACGCTCAACCTTAACTACACCTTTGCCGTTCGCAACTTCACCACTTCGGCCTGGGAAGACATAACCGGCCCCGTTGATTGCTCGGTCACGGCGGTGGTCCGGACCTTCGCTAAAAATAACATGGCCAACATAAGTGACTACATCTCCGGGGGCGAAGTGCGCATCAGAGTGTACGGTTCCATCAACAGCACCACTAATATTCAACTGGACACCATGTACGTCATCTTGGGCACCACCAACAGCGGTGCCAATGACTTTGAAGTTTCTTTCGGCACCACCACCGCCGGCAGACTGCACATCGATCCTTCAACCGGGTCCGACCAAATCAACGCCATGGCCAGCGACGGGACATACATGTACCTAGCTGGCCTTGATTCTTTCGGCATAGACAACCGCTGGCGGCTGGAGAAGAGAAACTTAAGCGACGGCGCTCTGGTCAGCACTTTCGGCACTGGCGGCGTGGTCGTTTCAGATCCCTCAATCAACTCCGACCAGATACTCGCCATTGCCACCACCTCCGACGCCGTCTTCATTGCCGGTTTTGACTCTATTGTTTCAACGACCGACTCCGCCTGGCGAGTGGAGAAGTATGACATTACCACCGGGGCTCCGGTCACAGCCTTTGGATTAAATGGTGTGCTGAGAAGTAACCCCTCGGCCCGCCTTGACAGGATCCGCGGCATTGCCGCCGACGCCACCGACATCTATATCGTTGGAGACGACCTCGCCGTGAGCACCACCAACGGCCGGTGGAGAATTCAAAAGCACAACATTGTGACCGGGGCCACCACCACCGCCTTTGATACGGACGGCATCGTCACCTATGACCCCTCTGTAGCGCTTGACACTCCCTACGCCATTAAACTGGACGGAGCAGGCAACATTTTCGTGGCCGGCTCGGCTTCCACCACTTTAAACGGCATCGGCTGGAACATTCAAAAGATAAGCGCCTCCGACGGCTCTTTGGTCACGGCTTTTTCCGGCGATGGCATACTTAACGATACCAATCCCAGCGCGGTCACGGATGAAGCCCTGGCCTTAGCCCTAAACGGAACTGACATTTTTGTCACCGGCTATGACGGAGTGCAGGGCGGCGCCTCTCCCCAACAGTGGCGCACCCAGAAGTATAATATTACCACCGGAGCCACCACCACCGCCTTTGGAGTAAACGGCGCGGTCACCTTTAATAATACGACTACTGCCGACAACGACCAGGCCAAAGCCATCGCCATTAACAGCACCGATGTCTATGTGGCCGGTTTTGACGACGACGATGCCGGACGGGCAAGAATCTATAAATACGACATCGTGACCGGAGCCACTTCCACAGACTCTTTCGGCCGCGCTGGCACGGTCATGTCTGAAGACGGCGGGGACGACCGGTTTAATGCCATCTTTCTCAACGGCAACTATCTCTATGTCGGCGGCTACGGCACGGGGCCGGGCAACAACCAGTGGATTGTGGAGAAAAGAGAAAAATCGTCGGGTCTTTTGGCCACCACCACCTTCCCGGCCATTACCGGAGTGGCGGCCACCAGAGACATTGATACCACCGCTACCTCGACCAACGTTTGGAGCATTCAGTCCGAAGATGAAACGACAAACATGAGCCACGATTTCTATTCAATGGACAACGGGGCCAGCAACTCCACCGTTGAAGAAGCCACTTCGGCCAACATCAACTTCTCGGTTACCGCTCCGACTAACGCCGCCATTACCAGCGCCATGTTTGCCGGACGGTACATGTCCGGAGCGGGCGGAAGCGCCCAGCTGACCATCAGAGATTACTCGGGTCTTTCCAACACCTTGGCCGGCACGACCGAGGGAGGATGGAGCTTAATCGGAGCCGCTTCCACTATCGCCCAAGTTTACACCGACCCGGTTACCGTCGGCACCGTAGCTTTAGGCGGCATTCACGGATATATCTCCAACGCCGACGACTACATTGATCTGGTGGGCAATAAGATGAACCTGCGTCTGCCCACCACCGTGGGCTCGGCTTCCACCACCAACACCACCAAGATGTGGGATTTTGCCATGTCTAGCCTTCAATGGGTAGAGACGGGAGCACCGGGAACACCGACATTAACCCAAGCTTACTATCGCTGGCGGGATGACAACGGGGGTGAAACAGGCGCTTCTTTCGCCGTAGCCACCGACACTCCTTTGACGAGCAACGTTTATATCGGTGATCGTCGGCGCCTCCGTTTTTTACTCTCTAACACCGGGAATGGGACGGCCACCGGTTATACTTACCGCTTGGAACACGCTTCAACTTCCTGCACTACTTGGTTGCCGGTGCCGGCCTCGGCTACTACCGAGCATTGGCAAATGGATGCAAGCGGGAACATGCTTGACAACACCGCGACCACAGATTTCTTCCCGGGGATTACCAATCCTTCGGGAAAAACTTTTGTGGCCGGGGCCGTGAAAACAACGGGCAACCAAACAGACGCCATCACTCTTTCCAGTACCCAGTTTACCGAGCTGGAATACTCCATTCGCTCAACGTCGTTGGTGACGTCAGGCACCACTTATTGTTTCCGCCTGACCAATGCGGGTTCCATAACTAACTTTGCTTATACCGTCCAGCCGCAGATTAGCGTACAACCGATTTCTAACCGACCAACTGGCGGCGGCGAGGGAAGCGAGCCAGGCGGCGGCGGTTCCCCGGTAAGCGGCGGCGGAGCGGGTGGGGGAGGCGGCGGCGAACCCGAAGGTGGCGGTTCACCACAAGGCGGCGGAAATCCCGATGGAGGAGGGGGAGATTCGGGATATTTATACAGCAAAAGTAATCTGGCCGCGGTTTTTGAAACTCGTTTTTCAGGGAGTATTAGCAATATAATTATAGCTATAACCAGATTACTTTTTAGGTAGAAGCTTGAATTGTGATATAATCACTTCATTAAAAATAAGCAATGAATTAACACAATGTCTTTTTTCAAGGAACAATTTGAGAAGAATAAAAAGCAATTTATCGGGGCAGTAATTGTCACAGTTATAATTCTTATCGCCGGGTCGTGGTATTATTACCGTGAGAAGAAGTCGCATACTTATTACGCGGTTTTCCTGACCAATAATCAGGTTTATTTCGGCAACCTAAGAGATAAAGATGATAAGTATATAAAATTGACCGATGTTTCTTACCTACAGGCGCCGGACCCGAGCAAGCCAGAGCAAGTTCAGCTGATTCGGCGGGGGACAGAACTGCACAGTCCAAGCGGCGATATGTTCATAAACAGCAGCCAGATTCTTTTTATTGAGGAATTAACAAGCGCTTCACAGGTGTCAAAGACCATAGAGGATTACAAAAAAGCTCAAGTTAAGTAAACAATCTATTTACTTGGACGACTTGGACGTTTCGTTTCCAAGTATTAAAATGTTTATATGAGAAAGAAACCTTTTGTAGCGGGTGAATATTATCACGTTTACAATCGTGGGGTAGATAAACGCAATATTTTTTCTGACCAGAATGATGTACAAAGGTTTTTGCAAAGCATGAGGGAATTTAATACTAAAGAGCCGATAGGCAGTATATATGAAAATTCTTTTGTAAAACCCCAACTTGGACGTGAAACGTCCAAGTTGCCCAAGTTGGGGAAACTGCCAAAATCTAATCAGAAATTAGTTGATTTTATTGCATATTGCTTAAATCCAAATCATTTTCATTTTATCCTAAGACCCCTCAGTGATAATGGATTAAGTGAATTTATAAAAAGATTAGCGGGTGGTTATACAAAATTTTTTAATAATAAAAGCAACAGAATCGGAGTCCTATTTCAGGGAGTGTTTAAGTCAATTCATGTAAATAGTAACAAATACTTACTCTATTTGAGTGCTTATGTAAATCTAAATAATGAAGTTCACCAACTTGGAAACGAAACGTCCAAGTCGTCCAAGTTGGTAAGGAATAGTTTTAATGAGTATATAAATAACGAGCCTGGCTTTTGCACAAAGGAGATTATTTTGGAGCAGTTTAATTCAAAGAAGGAATACGGTATATTTGTAAAAGAGGTGGTGGGCGAAATCGCCAAAAGAAGAAAGGAAGATAAGGATTTTGAAAAATTATTGTTAGAATAAGCTAACTTGGAAACGAAACATCCAAATAGCATCCAAATAGTATAAATTGTGAATATATTTAGGCGAAAAAAACAAGTTATCGCGTTTTATTGGCGACATAGAGCGAGAGAAATGCAAAAGTACAACTTCTGTATTTCCGAGCCGAGGAGCCAATATAGGTCTAATCCCCCGCGCTCTTGGCGCGGGGTCAAATATCTTTTTGCGCTTACAGTGTTTGTTTTTTCCTTGTGGGGAGGAAACGCAATTGCTCAACAATTTAATTCTTCGTCATTTAAGGTAGAGAGTCCGGTTGTCGCGCCGGGAGGTTATTCCAGTTCCAATAGTTACCGTTTAAACAGCGTGTTGTATCAAATGTCCATTGGCACTAGTTCCTCGTCTTCCTTTGGCGGAGCTTCGGGATTTCTTTATTTTCCTTTTGTCACGACACCGGTTGTTTCCGCGACGGCCGGAGTGAACGAAGTGGCTCTTAGTTGGTCGGCCGCGACCGGTTACCTTGGCTGGAATGTCGGTGATTACAATTACGGGCAAGGGAGCGTATCCGGCGGACCCTATTCATACACAAATGTCGGGAATGTGACAAGTGCCACCGCAAGCGGACTTACAGCCGGAACTACATATTACTTCGTTATTCAGGTAAAAGATGTTTTTGGCACCGTCGTCGCTACTTCAACCGAAGTATCGGCCGCGCCGACGGCGCCGGCAACCCCCTCTCCTCCCGGCGGAGGAGGCGGAGGGGGGGGAGGAGGAGGGGGCGGCGCGCCTAGCGACGTGTACTACGGCCCGGCCGTTGTTAATTTTTCCGGTCGGGCATATCCTTTGAGTGTTGTGACACTACTGAAGGATGCGCAAGTGGCGGTCACTACGGCAGCAGGCCCCGATGCCAATTTCCAAATATCTCTAACCGGCCTTTCCACCGGCAGTTACCTTTTTTCCGTTTATAGCGAAGACAAAAATAGACGACGGTCCAGTTTGCTCACATTCCCGGTAAGTGTTACCGTCGGCGCCAAGACGAACATTACAGGAATCTTTTTGGCGCCAACCATCGGCACCGACAAGAGTGAAGTGAAAAAGGGGGATGACATCGCCATTTTCGGACAAAGTGTTCCTAACGGCGACATTACCTTTGTGGTAAATTCAGAAGAGGACTTTTTTGCCCGGGCCAAGGCCGACGTAAGCGGCGTGTATCTTTCCAATTTTGACACAGTCGTGCTTGATTATGGCCAGCACACCGCCAAATCAAAAGCGGCGTTAGTTTCTGAAGTCAGCCCCTTCGGTTCTGCCGTCGGATTCAAGGTTGGGACAAGAAATGTTCTTGCCAGTCCGTTCTTGGCCTGTCCGGAAAAGGCCGATTTTAACGGCGACTGTCGGGTCAATCTCGTTGATTTCTCCATCGCTGCGTATTGGTACAAGCGCCCTCTTACGGCGGAATTTGCGGCGGTAGAAAAAGTCAAACTAAACGGCGACGGCAAAATTAATCTTGTTGATTCCAGTGTAATGGCTTATTACTGGACGGGGTAGTGAATACAAGAATATAGAATTTAGAATGTAGAATATAGGGAGATGCAAGATTGAAATACAGGGCAAGAATATAGAATTTAGAATGTAGAATATAGGGAGATGCAAGATTGAAATATAAGACAAAAATATAGAAATACGAATGAAAAGCGAAATAAAATCTTTTAGAAATTTGATAGTTTGGCAAAAATCAGCTGATTTGGCAGTTTTGGTTTACCGCTACACAGAAAAATTTCCGCGCTCAGAACAAAATGGTTTAGTAAATCAGATGCGTCGGGCAGTAGTTTCCGTCTCTTCAAATATTGCCGAGGGGTTTAAACGAAATCATAAAAAAGAGAAAGTTCAATTCTATGCTGTATCATATGGCTCTGTCTCAGAGCTGGAAAGTCAAATAGAAATTTCTAAAAGATTGAATTATCTCAACGAAAAACAATCAAGCGAATTACTTAATTTAGTTATAGAAATATCCAAAATGACCGATAGCCTTATACGGTCTACTAATAATAATTTTTCTAGGTCTTATGTTCTGAATTCTATATTCTTTTTATTTTTCCTATATTCTGTATTCTATATTCTAAATCCTTCTTCAGCTTTGGCGGCGCGCTTCTCGGTTGAAGCACCCAGAAATATCGGCATGGAACAATTTGTGGCGAAGATATATCTGGACACGGAGGGAGTTTCAATAAATGCCATTGAGGGAAGTATTGCACTTTTAAAATCGGCCAAGGTTCAAATACGGGCCGATAATTCCGATGTGCCTTTCTGGGTTGACCAGCCAATACTAAATGCTTCAAAAAGAACCATTTCGTTTTCCGGAATTATTCCGAACGGTTATCCCGGGAACAGGGCGTTTCTCTTTTCCATCGTCTTTTCTGACGGAAACGCATTTTCGGGAACGCGTTTTTCCGGTACGGCCTACAAAAACGATGGTCTAGGGACAAAGTTAGCGATTGAAGAAAATAGAACGTCAATTATCCGTCTTGCCAGCATTTCTCTCCCGGACATTTCGGATGACCGCGAACCGCCTGAAACATTTATCCCTCTTCTGGGCAATGATCCGGCCAATCCCGATATTTATGCCGTCTTTTTCGCGACCCAAGACAAATTTTCCGGTATTGACCACTACGAAGTTGCCGAAGCCCGGCCGACGCTTTTTGGGCTTGCTCCCAAAGTGCTTACTTTTGAGAAAGCGGTATCGCCATATAACTTGAGCGACCAAGACAAGGCAAGCTTTATTTATGTAAAAGCGGTTGACAGAAACGGCAATGAACGCGTGGAAAAGATTTCCCCAGAAAATCGCTTTCTCGCTTACCGCTTTGCGTTGTTTCTCGGTATAATACTGTTATTGCTTATCGGCGCAATTGGTTATGTCGGGAAAAAGTTTAGGCGCGGTAAATAATTCGTATAACAATGAAAGCTCGGTTCTTTCGTTTCGCCACAGTTTTTGCCGCGGAAACGGCAGTTGTCGCATGCCTGTTTCTTTTCGCGCCACCTTCGGTATCGGCGGCAAATCTGTACTTTTCGCCTTCATCCGGCAACTACGGAACCGGACAGACATTCACGGTTTCCATATATGCCGGAAGCACCGATCAGTCAATGAACGCGATTTCCGGCGTAGTTGTTTTTCCGTCCGACAAACTTTCTGTCGTTTCGCTCTCTAAATCCGCTTCCATAGTGTCGCTTTGGGTTCAGGAACCGTCTTTCTCCAACGGAGCCGGAACGGTGAATTTTGAAGGCATTGTTTTAAACCCCGGTTATACCGGTAGCGCCGGAAAAATTATTACCATTGCTTTTAAAACTAAGCAGGCCGGTAATGCTGCTTTATCTTTTACCTCAAGTTCATTGCTGGCTAATGACGGGAAGGGGACGAATATTCTCTCCGGTATCGGAACGGCTAATTTTTCGATTGGAATCACACCGAAAGAATCCACCACCTCTACTGTTTCTTCAGGCGCGCCTCAAGCGCCTAAGATAACTTCACCCACTCATCCCGATCCCGGTCAATGGTATTCAAAGAGCGATGCGACATTTGAATGGACAGTGCCTCAAGACGCAACTCGTGTTCGCGTACTCTATGATAAGTTTCCGTATTCGCAACCGACGGTTGCCTACAATGCGTCGCTCGTTAAAAAAGATATCACCAGTGCCGCCGATGGCATATGGTATTTCCACGCGCAATTCACCAATAGTAACGGGTCAGGGGCGATTTCCCATTTCCGTTTTCAGATAGACACCGAGAAGCCAGATTCGTTCATTATAGAAGAGATACCAAGGAGCGACCCGACCGACCCTGTAGCGCAATTTACTCTTACCGCCATGGACAAGCTTTCAGGCATAGACCATTTTGAGATAAAGATTGACGATGGCCTGAACCCGGCTGTGACTTGGAACGGGCAAAGCGGCGCAACCTATAGAACCAAGCCAATTCCGCCCGGGAAACACACAATCTCCGCCAAGGCCGTTGATAAAGCCGGAAATTACGCGGCCGACTTCGTCGATTTTTTCATCCAACCGCTTCTTGAAACGCCCGTTATCACGGACATTGAGAAAGAAATCCCGGAAGGAGAGATTGTTTCTTTGCGCGGCAATACCAAATACCGCAATGATGGAGATACGGTTCTTGTCCGCATAGAACGCGGCGGAAGACCGACGATTGTGCAAACTGTTCGCATTATCGACGACCAGGGGGATTTTACCTTTGTCTTGGACCAGAAACTTAATCGGGGCGCTTACAACGTCTCCCTCCGGGCGGTTGACAGCCGCGGGGCCCAAAGCGAAGAATCGCCCAAGTCTAATTTCGCTGTCGTTTCGTCCGGTTCTCTTAATATTGGCAACATAGTCGTGAGCTATCTTTCGCTATTTCTTCTCTCCATAATCATTATCTCGATAATCGCTTTTATCGGCCTCTACATCTGGCATAAGTTTACATGGTTCAATAAGCGGCTTAAGAACGAAACTAACGAAGAACAAATGGCCGTAATGCGCGCTTTTGCTACGCTCCGGGACGAGATTAAAGGGCAGATCGCCATGATGGACGGGCGGGGGGACCTTTCCGAACAGGAGAAAAAGATTTATCATAAGTTTCGCGAAGCGCTCCGCATTTCCGAGAAATATATTGCCCGCAAAGTGAAGGATATTGATAAGAAATAATGATATTACAAGAATTTAATATTTAAAATATAAAATTTAGGAAAGATACACAAAAAATAAATACACATCTGATTTGTACCATATTCTAAATTCAATATTCTACATTCCCCATGGATACTTTCGCACATGGACTCTGGACGGGAGTTTCCTATGAAGCTCTCAAGCGAAATTCTAAAAGACCGATAAACGTTTCGCTTTCGGTATTTTGGGGCGTGTTTCCCGATTTTTTCGCTTTTACCATTCCTTTCATTTATATGTTTGGAAGTGTTCTTTTTGGGAGAATGAGCTTAAGCAATTTTCGCCCTCATACGCAAATAGAACCCGTGGCTCACCAATTTCCGTTCTATGATTTGGCGAATTCGCTTTACAACGTAAGCCACAGTTTGTTTGTTTTTACGCTCGTTTTCGTAATAGTCGCGCTTATGCGGAAAAAAGTGATGTGGGAACTCGGCGCATGGTTGCTCCACATTCTGATAGATGTACCGACGCATTCCTACCAATTTTTCCCGACGCCGTTTTTATGGCCGATATCAGATTTTCGGGTGAACGGTTTTTTGTGGGCTACACCGACTTTTATTGCCGTAAATTATACGCTGATATTAGTTTCGCTTGTTGTTTTATATCTGACTCGACTCAAAATAAAGCAAGAATAATTTGATTTTGAGTTTAGAATAATAGAAGTTAAAATAAACGCATATGTATAAAACGCTTGTAGCCATTTTTCTTGTTCTCGGGGCCGCCGGACCTTTCTTGGCTTACAAAGGGCGCGCCGAACCGATTCAGATTTACACAATTAGGCCTTAAAATAATCACTTCCCGTGTTATAATAAGCAAGTATGGATTTTTATACGTGGTTGGTTTTTCTTCATATTGTCGGGACGGTTTTGGGCGTCGGCGGCGCCACTTTCGCCGAGATTTTTATAGTTAAGGCCATGCGGGACGGCATCGTTAACCCGGAGGAAACCGACTACCTGCGCTCAATTTACGCCGTTCTCCGTATCGGGTTTTTCTTGACCATAATTTCCGGTTTCTCCTTTCTCTACGTTTACCGCATTACCGGAAACGAAGAGCTTTTGTATCAGCCGAAGCTTTGGGCCAAGCTGACCGTTATCGTTGCCATTGCCGTAAACGCCATGCTTATACACATTCGCGCCATCCCGCTTTCGGTCGGGAGCGCCGTGGCTCTGGTTTCTTGGTACACGGCTATGTTTCTGGGGGTTTGGCGAACACTCCCGTTCGGATATTTTGAAATTGTCCTTACCTACGCCGTTATTGTCGTCGCGGCCATTCCCATTCTCACTTTTATACGGAAACAATTCGGCGTTAAGATATGAGCGTAATATTTCAATCAGCTTTGCTTCTTCATATCATTTTGGGAATACTTGCCATGGTGGCGAGCGTTACGCTATGGATGGTATTTCTTAAACGCATTCAGAATTTCCGTTTAATTAAATTTTCGGCTGGCGCGACCTTTTTCCTCTTATTGGGTTCGTGGATAAGCGGCGGATATTATTACCTGTATTATTACGGCGCGTCAGTCCGTTCCGTAATTCTTTCCGGCCCGTATCCGTGGGCGCATAAGATAGTCATGGAAGCAAAGGAACATATCTTTCTTTTCCTGCCTTTTCTCGCAGCAGTCGTTTTTTTCGCCGTTTTAAGGTTTCGAGAAGGGGAGGCAATAAGTCCGGTACTCCTCCGGGGGCTCGCGATTTTAATAACGGCCATGACGACGCTTATCGTACTGATGGCGCTCGGGGGAATTGCCATTTCCGGCGCCGTCCGCCCTTAATTTTTTATGAAGCAAAACACCATTATCGCAAGTTGCATCGGAGCCATCGCAGCCATTATTCTTACGGTTGCGATTACCATCGGCGGGGAACTATACGCTCCGCTTAAGGACTGGCTTAAAACGACATTCACTCACCACTGGCTCGGTAAAAGCGTTATCTCGGTCGCAGTATTTGCTGTTATTTTATTTATAACCAAATTTTTACCAGTGCCCGAAAGTGAAGAACGTATTGCGCGGTTAATCTCTATCCTTGCCTTAGTTGCAATTTTAGGCACTTTTTCCCTGATTGGTTTTTATACCTACGAGTATCTAATTTATCTTTAATTTCAACCAATGAAAGTAAAAAATATTCTTGTTCTTTTGGGACATTCCGATAAGGAAACAAAATGCGGAGCGTTTGCCAGCGCGTATGAAGAAGGAGCGCGCGCGGCGGGGCACGAAGTGAGAAGAGTGAACATCGGCGAGCTTAAGTTTGACCCGATTCTGCATAAAGGATACAAAGTGATTCAGGAACTCGAACCGGATTTGCTTAAGCTTCAGGACGATTTTCGCTGGGCCGGCCACATTTGCCTCGTTTATCCCAATTGGTGGGGGACGATGCCGGCAATTTTGAAAGGACTTTTTGACCGGTTTTATTTACCCTCCTTCGCGTTTCGATTTTGGAAGAATGACTTAGGATGGGACAAGCTTTTGAAAGGGCGAACGGGAAGAGTTCTTATAACCATGGATGTAAATCCATGGATTGCCAGAATTTTTTTTGGCGACAATTCCAACGAAATTAGAAGCAACATTTTGGGTTTTGCCGGCATTAAAACCCATGTGACTAAAATCGGGCCGCTCAAAAATATCAGCCCAGAAAAAATTGAGCACTGGAAGAAAAAGATTTTTGCCATGGGAAAGAGAGCGTGCTAATGTGTGCCCATGTCTTTATCTATCGGTATTGTAGGTTTACCGAATGTCGGCCCCAGTAGTAGAGAGTACCCCAGTAGTACAGCAAAGCTGACTACGGGGCATAGCTCACTATGGGGTGAGTAGTGGTAGTATTGTACCCATTTCATCGCATGTAACATGAAATTATCCATTGGTATTGTAGGTTTACCGAATGTCGGCAAATCAACGCTTTTTAACGCCCTGACCAAGAAATCGGTGCCGGCGGAAAACTATCCTTTCTGTACTATTGACCCGTCGGTCGGTATTGTCGCCGTGCCGGACGAACGGCTGAGAAAACTCTCCGTATTTTCACATTCGGTAAAAACTATTCCAGCCGTGGTTGAATTCGTTGATATAGCCGGACTTGTCGCCGGGGCTTCAAAAGGGGAAGGATTAGGCAATAAATTCTTGGCGCATATCCGTGAGACAGACGCTATTTTGCAAATTGTGCGCATTTTTGAAGATGACAATATTATTCACGTGGAAGGAAAAATTGACCCGCTTAGTGACATTGGTGTCATAAATACGGAACTTATGCTGGCAGATTTGGAAACTGCCACCAAACGTCTCGGTAATATCGGTAAAGAATTAAAAAAGGGAGACAAAACGGCGCTCATAGAAGAGTCTGCGCTTAAGAAAATCATACACGCCCTTGAGATCGGCCTATTCGTACGAATAAGCCGATTAGACAAAAGTGAAGTTCCCTTTATTAAACAATTAAACCTTTTGACCAATAAACCAACCCTGTATGTCTTAAACAAAAAAGCCGGCGCACGGAATTTAGATGATTCGCCAGCTGGCGAAAATAACGAACGTTATCAAAAACTTATGAAATTTCTCCAACTTGGAAACGAAACGTCCAAGTTGTCTAAGTACGTGATTGTAGACGCAAAAATTGAGGACGAGCTGAAAGATTTTGAAGGAGAGGAAAAAGAAAACTTTCGCAGGGAACTCAACGCCGGCTCCGATGACGGCATAAACAATCTTATAGAAGAAAGCTACAAACTTTTGGGATTAATGACATATTTCACTACGGGAGAAGACGAAACTCGCGCTTGGACGGTCAAAATCGGCATTACGGCTCCGGAAGCCGGCGTGGCCATCCATACTGACTTTAGGGACAAATTTATTCGCGCTGAAGTCATTCGTTGCGACGAGCTTCTTTCCGCCGGTTCATACGCCGCGGCTCGCGCTAAAGGATTAGTCTGCACCGAGGGAAAAGAATACATAGTAAAAGACGGAGATGTGATTGAATTTAAGATATAAAGTGCGATAATAACGGGATACCCGGTAGTAGAATTTGACGATTCGCCTCGCCATCTGGCGGGCGCAAAAGTAATCGCCAAATTCACTACCGGGTTAATCCCGTAGTGAAAATGGCACTGGAGATATTTTGATTATTTTAAAAATGATAATATCGGAAATTATTAAATCTAATATAAGAATAGTGGTAAAACTGCTCCGATAGGAGTAGTGCCATTTTCTACTATCGGGATGGAAATAGGCCGGATAATTGCGCTTATAGTATTGATACTTATAATTGTCGCCGCGGTAAATCTTATACGCCCGGCGTCTTCACTTCCCGACTTAATAAGCAAATTCGGATTTCAAGCCATAGGAACCTGGCAATATCCCGGAACCGGCCAAAGCGGAGACAGTAGCACTTCCGGACAAAATGGCATTTCCGCGACATATGCTTATCAGCTGGTTGATACCACTTCAAATTCCCGTGCGCCATACGGCCAGGTTTTTTACAATGCCAAATTGGTGCGCGTATACGGAAGCGGCAAGACGGAAGATGTTATTCCGAACATACGGAACAGATTTTCAAATATTTTGTCTCAGCCGAATCAGATGCTGACCACTTATTATTTTCCGCCCAATTCGGACATTCTCTATTTTTCGTTCAGGAACTACTATGTAACCGGTACGGCCAGTCAGTATCATATTTACCGCTACAATGTAAAAACGGACGAGATGAAAGATTTGTTTGTAAATCGCTACCTGACAAGTTTTGCCGTACAGTCGCCATACAGCCAGCTTATGTTGCTTTCTGTTGATGACGATACTATGCGGACATATCAGCGGTTGTATCTGGTAAATCTGGAGAACGACAGCGCGCGCATGCTCGCTCAATTGGGAAGTAATGAAACCCTCGCGTCAACCCTCACACCTTCGGGACAAAATCCCTCGGCTGATATCTTTTGGGTTGCTCCCAATCAGATAGGATACAACGTTTATCAGCGTGTGAATCAAAACGGGACTGATTCCATAGTATTCAAAGAACGCCGGCAATTGCCGATTTAAACCGCTAGCTTACGGACTCTTTCTTTTTTAACGTCTCAATTTCTCGGACGATAGTCAGAAGTGACTGCTCTATTTTTTCTAGCTTGGCGATCTCGGTGATTTCTTCCTCCTCTCCTCCCACGGTAATTTCCTCCACATCTTCCTGGATGCCCTCGACGTTTTCCTGGATTTCCTCGATGTCTTCAGATATTTCTTCTATTTCTTTGCCGACTTCGTGAAGCTGGGTAGTGGTGCGATTAATGGTCATCTGGATAAAAATGGCCAGATAGATGGCTTCCAGCGAAACAACGGTCGTTAGGACCAAAAGAACTCTATCTACATTGAAACCAAGCCACATCAGGATAAATGCCCCCGCAAAAAGGATTGTGTGTGTAACTAAAGAAGCGGTGGAGCCAACCCAGCGAGTAGCTCCAACAGAGTAGCGGTTAAGCATATTTTCCCTTTGTCGATGTGACGGGAGCTGGTCATTTTGCATTTGCATGGTCTTTTGTTGTATTATTATAACCATACTAGTGCTAATAACAAAGTTATGGATTTAAATCAAAAACCAAAAACAACCGCTGCCGATTTTTTCCTTCATCTTGGCGTAGTTGCCGTTTTGTACGTATTTGTCGGTTTTCTTCTTAATCTGCTTTTTACGGTAATTGATGTTGCCTATCCTCCCGTCGCGGAAAATTATTTTATTTCTCCATCAATTAGTTTTCCCGTGGCCGCGCTAATTGTCCTTTTCCCCGTATTTATTCTTCTTTCTTATATTATGTATCGAAGTTACAATTTGAATCAGGATAAAAAGCAGTTGGGGATTCGTAAATGGCTGACATTCCTAACCTTGTTTATTACCGGGGCAATTGTTGCCGGAGATTTAATTACAATTATCTATTATTTTCTTGACGGGCGCGACCTTACGGCTTCATTTCTCCTGAAAGCTCTGTCATTATTGGTGGTCGCGGCGATTATTTTTATTTATTACTCGCAGGACCTTCGTGAGAGAATTTCGTCGGGTCAAAGAAAGATATGGCTCGCAGCAGCCCTTCTCTTGACCATTGGAGCTATTGTCTCCGGCTTTTCCGTAATTGGCTCGCCGTCATCACAACGATTGGCGCGCCTTGACCAGCAAAAAGTAAATGATTTGCAGAACATTCAGTGGCAAATTGTTAATTATTGGCAATCAAAACAAAAGCTGCCGCAAAACCTAACCGACTTAAATGATTCGATTAGCGGGCAAATAATTCCGATTGATGCGCAAAAAGGAATGCCATATGAGTACTCGACTGAAGGGACACTTTCATTCAAACTTTGCGCGAATTTTAACAGAGAAGGGCCTATAAACGGTTATTCTCCCGAATTTGTTCAACCAGCTCAACCGGCGACGTATCAAAAGGCAGCTTCTGGACCAAAAGAGAATTGGCGGCACAGCGCCGGCTATGTCTGTTTTGACAGAACTATTGATCCGGATTTATACCCCCCAAATCTAAAAAGGTAAGTGCAGTTCTCGGAAACGATATTAGAAATTTGAGAAACTCACGATTAAGTATAAAGTCCCATTTTGCGAACCTGCAAAATGGGACTTTATGTTCTGGCACAAATTAGGTAATATCAGTATATTGAATGCCATGAAAAAAATACGACCATCCCATTAGAACTAACGGCCACAAGCGGCCTATGTATAACGGGATAAGTTAAAAAAATGAAAAGTTACGACCACAAAAAGATTGAAAAGAAATGGCAGGAGGCGTGGGAGAAAGACGGGTTATACAAAACAGAAGACAAAAGTTTAAAGCCGAAATATTACTGCCTGATTGAGTTTCCGTACCCCTCCGGTGAAGGACTTCATGTTGGACACATAAGAAGCAATACCGCCATGGATATAATTGCCCGTAAAAGACGGGCGGAAGGATATAACGTTTTATATCCCATAGGTTGGGATGCGTTTGGTTTACCCACGGAAAATTACGCTATCAAGACAAAAACTCCGCCTAGTGTGGTGATAAAAGAAAATACGGATATTTTCCGCCGGCAGCTTAAGTTGCTCGGCTTTTCTTTTGATTGGTCGCGCGAGATAAATACCACTGACCCGAAATATTACAAATGGACCCAGTGGATGTTTATTCAGTTTTTTAAGCACGGATTGGCCTACAAAAAGAAAACCGCTATTAATTGGTGCGTTGACTGCAAAATAGGCCTGGCCAACGAAGAAGTGGTGGACGGCGCGTGCGAAAGGTGCGGCGGAGCTACGGAAAAACGCGAAAAAGAGCAATGGATGCTTGCTATTACCAAATACGCCGACCGTCTCTACGACGACCTGGATACAGTTGATTATTCAGAACGGATAAAAATTCAGCAAAGAAATTGGATTGGCCGGAGCGAAGGAGCGGAAATTGAATTTAACCTACAACCTACAACCTACAACCTACAACCTATTAAAGTATTTACTACCCGCCCGGACACGCTCTTCGGGGCGACTTATATGGTGCTTGCGCCGGAGCATGAGCTCGTAACTTCGTTACTCAAGAATAAAGAATATAGAATAAAGAATATAAAAGAAATACAAAAGTACATAGAAAAGACAAAGAAAAAAACGGAAATTGAAAGAACCGCGGAAGGAAAAGAAAAAACAGGTGTGGAACTCAAAGGAATAAAGGCCATAAACCCAGCCAACAAAGAAGAGATTTCAATCTGGGTCGCCGATTACGTGCTCAAAGAATACGGCACCGGCGCCATTATGGCCGTACCGGGGCATGACCAAAGAGATTTTGAGTTTGCCCAAAAATTTAATCTTCCTGTAAAGCAAGTGATTTGCCAGTTTTACCCCGAGCCAAAATGTCCTATTTTGGAGCAGGCCTATACTGGCGAGGGTTACCTTGTTGGTTCGGAAAAATTTGACGGCACAAAAAGCGAAGAAGCTAAAAAGGAAATTACTGAATTTGTCGGAGGGAAGATGAAAACCGCCTATAAACTCCGCGACTGGGTCTTTTCCCGCCAGCGCTATTGGGGGGAGCCGATACCGCTGGTTTTTTGCCAGAAAGACGGTTGGGTGGCGGTGGCGGAAGACGATTTACCGGTGGAATTGCCCGAAGTGAAAGCATATACCCCGACCGATACCGGCGATTCGCCGCTCGCCAAAATTGATTCATGGGTGAATGTTAAGTGCCCGAAATGCAAAGGAGAAGCAAAACGGGAGACCGATACCATGCCGAATTGGGCTGGGTCATCATGGTATTACTTGCGCTATATTGACCCGCATAACGATAAAGTGTTTGCAGACAGAAAAAAACTTGACCACTTTATGCCCGTCGATTGGTATAACGGCGGAATGGAACATACAACGCTTCACCTGCTTTATTCCCGTTTCTGGCATAAATTACTTTTTGACATAAAAGCAGTACCTAATTCGGAACCGTACGCCAAGCGCACTTCTCACGGACTTATCCTGGCCGAGGGCGGCGAGAAGATGTCAAAATCAAAAGGAAATGTAGTGAACCCGGACGACATAGTCGCGGTTTACGGTGCTGATACCCTCCGTTTATATGAAATGTTTATGGGACCATTTGAGCAATCAGTCGGATGGAGCACGGACAGTATTATCGGTCCGCGCAGATTCTTGGAGCGGATATGGAAGTTAAAGTTAAAAGTTAAAAGTGAAAAGTTGAAAATTGAAGATGATACGATAAAAATAATACTTAATAAAACTATAAAAAAAGTTGGAGAAGATATTGAATCCATGCATTTCAACACGGCCGTATCGGGATTAATGATATTGGCGAATGAAATGGAAAAAGTTGAATCAATTTCTCAAGATTATTACGAAACATTTCTTCGCCTCCTTTCGCCGTTTGCGCCGCATATAACTGAAGAATTATGGCATGAAATTGGACATGCTTCGTCCATCCATATTGAGCCGTGGCCTAAATACGATGAAATGAAACTTTCGGAAGGCGCGCAGACAATAGTCATTCAGATAAACGGCAAAGTTCGTGGCAGTTTTGTCTCTCTGGTTTCGGCGAAAGAAGAGGAGATAAAGGAGCAAGCCCTTGCTCACAAAACGGCCCAAAAATGGATGGAGGGTAAACCGGCAAAAAAAGTTTTATATGTTCCCGGGAAATTGGTGAGTATTGTTGTATAGTAAAAACGTTAATTTTAAAGGGTTTTTACGTGTTGTTGACTAATTTTTGAAAGAATGATAGAAATAGGGAACGTATTAAGCAATTATTTAATGAAATTAACAAGAGAGCGAAGCGAAAGAGTATAATTTCTTAACCCGCCAAAATT
Organism: uncultured Candidatus Saccharibacteria bacterium; assembly: GCA_964366065.1. GTDB lineage: Bacteria > Patescibacteriota > Minisyncoccia > Phycocordibacterales > VMEP01 > JBAZYZ01. The sequence goes on from CAYISF010000001.1 coordinate 24,347, forward strand.
TTTGTAACCAAAAACTTAGGCGGGCGACGATTTTAAAAGCTCGTTTTACTCGCTAATAAAATCAGGCATGGCGACACTTTCATTTAAACCAAAACAAGTCACTAAGCGGCTCGTAATCGTGCTTCCAGAGCGGGCATATGACGTGCTTTCTTCCCGTTTTGGCTTAGAGGATAGCCCGGAGCGGCAGACACTTGAATCTATCGGGAACAGGTACGGCATTACCCGCGAACGTGTCCGTCAGATAGAGAATTTTGCCATCCAATCCATCAAGAAATCAGAAGCTTTTAAAAAAGAACAAGGCACCTTTGACGAATTGCTCGAGACAATAGACTCACTTGGCGCGGTTCTTCCTGAAAAGGAACTGCTCGCGCATCTGTCATCCGACGAAAGCACGCGCAATCACATTTATCTTTTTTTGGTGCTCGGTGATTCGTTTATCCGCGAAAAAGAAGATGATAATTTTAAGCACCGCTGGCATGTTGATAAAGACCTTGCCGCGAGTGTCTACGAGGCACTTCGGAAAGTGTATGCCGGCATGAAAGATGATGACCTTGTGCCGGAAAGCGAAATTATTGCAAATTTTCTCTCGCACCTAAAAGACGTATCGGAAAAATACAGGAACGAAGAAATCGCCCGCCGCTGGCTTGCCTTATCAAAACTTATAGGACGGAATCAATTTGGAGATTGGGGCCGCGCCGATTCCTCAAACATCCGTACTCGCGGCATGCGCGACTTTGCGTATCTGGTAATTCGCCGGCACGGTTCACCGATGCATTTCCGCGAGGTGGCGGAGGCCATTACCGGAGCTTTCGGCAAAAAGGCCCATGTAGCGACTACTCATAACGAACTTATTAAGGACCCCAGATTTATTCTTGTCGGCCGCGGACTCTATGCTCTTTCTGAATGGGGATACACGAAGGGAGTAGTGCGCGACGTTATCCGTGAAATTTTGAAAAAAGAAGGGCCGATGTCACGCGAAGAAATAGCCGAAAAGGTTCTTAAGGAACGGTATGTCAAGGAAAATACTATTACGGTAAATCTCCAAAACGGAAAACATTTTAAGAAAACGAAAAACGGCCTCTACACTATGGTTTAAAAAACCCTGCTTTTGGCGGGGTTTTTTATAATTTTCACTACCGAAATAAGCCACGGCAGGGTATAATATAGGGTGTATTATGGATCCTGTTGGAGGCCATGCCTGCCGATAGGCAGGCAGGGACATAGTATAAAAAACGAGCTAAAAGTAGTTTTTATGACTAATGTTAGAGAAAAAACTAGTGTAGATTTGGTAGAGAGCGGGCTGACCGCGACCTGCCTTTAAACGGGATGGATTTTATTTCTTTTTTTACCTATTCGTTCCAGCAGTTAATAACACTTTCACAGGATACGGCGGGCTATTGGGCGCCGTTTATTTTTGGTTTTTTCTTTTGGAAAGCGTGGATGTACTACATACAGACGGACTATCTCTCCAAAATGAAATGGGTGCTGCTTGAGATTCACCTCCCCAAAGAAGTGTACAAACCACTCCAAGCCATGGAGTTTGTACTTATGTCCTTAGACCAGCCAAGACCGGGGTCCAGGTATGAGAAGTACTGGGTCGGTCTTGTACCTCCGTGGTTTTCGCTTGAAGTTGTTTCCATCGGCGGCAACATACGATTTTTTATCCGCATGCATATATTTTATAAAAATTTAATTGAAGCACGCATTTACTCGCAGTTTCCGGAAATTGAATTAAGCGAGGCGCCGGATTATACAAATATACCCATACCTTCAGCCGGAACCTGGGTCAGTTTGTATGGCGCGGAATATAAATTGTTGAAACCCGACCCTATTCCCATAAAAACATACGTGGATTACGGAATGGACAGGGCGTATTTGGATGAAAAACAGCGTTTCGATCCGATGGCGCCTATGCTCGAATCATTGGGGTCCATTGGTCCCGATGAACAGTTTTGGGTTCAGATTCTGGTTCAATCGCACAAGAAACGGTATAAAAAAGAAGATGGAGACCTGGGCGACTGGCGCGATGAAGCCAAGGATGAGGTGAAAAAAATAATGGAGGGAGAAAAAAAAGAAGATGATAAAAAAGACGACCTTAGGTCCGTACCGCTCTTTCGCCTGACTAAAACGCAGACAGAGAATATTGCTGCCATTGAACGGAATATATCAAAAACAGGTCTTGATTGCGGAATAAGAGCGATTTATATGGCAAAACCGGGGAAATTTGTAATCAGCAATATCCCGGTGATTAGCGGTCTGTTTAAACAATATAACTCAAGTGAACTTAATGGTTTTAAGTCAGTACGCTCGGTGGGATTTGATTCTCCCTGGGAAGACGTGGACAGGGTTCTTGGCATTCACCGCCTCGGCCGGGTAAGGCGAAGATTTTTTGACTCCTACCGCCGGCGTTCGTATTTTTATCCTCCCTACAAACGAAAACCTTTTGTTTTAACGGTAGAGGAACTGGCGACAATCTTCCACTTCCCGAGCGCCATTGCCGAGACCCCGACATTAAAGCGGATGGAATCAAAAAAGTCGGAGCCGCCGACAAATCTTCCACTTTAAATTCAATCATGCATTTATTCTCCAAAAAAGAACCGGCATATCTGTTTGTGCCCAATAATCCCATTTCAAAAAAACAGTGGATTATCGGGTCTATCCTCGCCGCTATCGCCATCCTTTATTATTTTTTTGCCAGCGCGCCGGGTAATTTCCCGGTCGGTAAAACAATCCGCGTACCAAGCGGCATTTCAACCAAAGCAGTTTCAGAGATGCTGGGAAACGAGAATATCGTCCGGTCGCCATTCGTACTTCGGACAATCCTCTTTCTTTCTGGGCAAGAATCAAATGTCGTCGCCGGCGACTATATCCTTTTATCCAGGGAAGGCGCGTTTACCATAGCGTATCGCCTGTCTGCCGGAGAATTTGATTTGACCCCTATTCGCGTGACGGTTCCGGAAGGCACGGCAAGTTTTAATATCTCCAAGCTTTTCGGAAAAGATTTCTATAATTTTAACAGCGAGGAATTCTTGAAATTAATCGAAGGGAAAGAAGGGTACTTATTTCCCGATACTTATTTAATTTTTCCGAACGCCACGACTGAAGAAATCGTAAGGATGATGGAAAGCACGTTTACCCGGAAGATGAAAGAAATTGGGAATGAAATTACCGTGTCGGGTAAAAGTATTCACGATATAATCGTTATGGCTTCCATTATTGAGCATGAAGCGAAAAAAACAAATGACAGACGCATTGTCTCAGGCATTTTGTGGAAGCGCTTGTCTATCAATATGGCTCTTCAGGTTGACGCGCCATTTGCTTATATCAGCGACAAGAGCACCTATGAATTGACCAAGGATGACCTTAAGCAGGATTCCCCGTACAATACATATAATCGTACCGGCCTCCCGCCCGGGGCCATTAATAATCCGGGGATGGACGCAATTCTTGCCGCCATTTACCCGACGAAATCGCCCTATTTGTATTATTTATCCGACCGGGCAGGGAATATCTATTACGCGGCCACTTTTGGCGAGCATAAGAAGAATAAAGAAAAGTATATATACTAATCAACGAATTATACAAATTTACGAATGAATACGGATGAATTGATTTATTCGTAACCATTCGTAACCATTCGTATCATTCGTTTCCATTCGTAACCATTCGTATTATGAGAACCCGCAAACTTGCTTTTATAGACACTGAGACAACCGGGCTGGAACCGGACAAGCATGAGCTTATTGAAATCGGACTCGTCCTTGCGGAACAATCTCTGTCCAAAGAAAAGAAAATTATTTTAAATGTAATTGAGGAGTGGGAAGTAAAAATAAAGCCTCTTCATATTGAACAGGCTGATCCGGAATCACTTCTGATAAATCATTACAACGAAGCGGATTGGGTTTTTGCCGTCCCTCTGAATAAGGCGCTTATAGAGTTTTCCAAGAAGACCGACAATGCCATGATGGTCGGGCAGAATGTGTCGCATGATTTTTCTTTTCTGCAAAAGGCCTTTGCCGAGACGGGGGTGGAAAATAAGATGCATTACCATAAATTGGACACTATTTCCATAGCGTTCGCCAAATTGTATGCTCACGAAGAGGTGGAAAAATTATCACTCCGCGCGCTTTGCGAATATCTGGGCGTTAAAAACAGGAATGCTCACTCGGCGCTTTCCGACGCCCGCGCGACCTTTGAAGTGTTTCAGAAGCTGATGGCGCTATAGGGATTAGAAAAACTAAAATCGAAGGAATTGGGGTTTGCGTAAATAAAAAAGACCCCTTCCTGTGCGACAGTGTCGCGTGGGTTGGGGTCCGATCCATCTGGATCTGTCTTACTTAAGGGGCACGGTCGGCTGTACGCCGAGCTGGCCGATGATTGCAGTACAGTTCGCCTTGTTTCCGCAGGCCCCTATAGCCTCGATTTGTTTCTTGGCTATTTCCAGTTGCAGGAACTGACTCGGCGTAAAACCAATGTTGTTGCGATACGCATTGTCGGCGTTGGCTCGTTCCGTTTCGGCGTTCTTACGCTGGATTTCGGCCTTTGTTCGCTCGTCTTCCGTCTTTGCCCGCTGTTGCTGGGCGGCCGTGTCAGCGAGGTTGTCGAGAATCTTCTGCGGCGGAGTCGCTTTGCCGACGATGACTTCCATCACTTCCGCATCGATGCCCTTGGTTTTGACGAACTCGCGCATTTCACCAATAACGACGCGTTGGATCTCGCCCAAGATATCTTTCCCATCGGCGTTGAGCTGCCGCGTGGTCAGCGCCGTCATGGACGTCTTTGATACTTCGTCACGAACCGATGTGCGAAACACTTCTTTCAGGTTCATCTGGTACCACGTTGGTCCGAACGACGCGTGTAGCCGCGGCGTCTTTCCCGGAATCGGCCGCACCTTGATATAGGCGTTGAAGTCGATCGGAATGTTGTCGGCGGTGATGGTACCGTCCTTCACGTCGTCAAACGGCTCGGTGTGCTGAATCGGCCGCACATCGTACATAATCGGTTCGGTCGTGTAGAACAGCCACTTTGAGCCAGTCGTGAATGGCTCGGACCGGACGCCACCGTTATCAAAGATCGTCCAGAACGGTTTGTCCACCAGAACCGCTTCGTTTCCGGCTTCCACCTGAACACGTTTCGTGACCGCAAACATCACAATCACGAACAAAAGTAGTAGCACAGAGGCGACCACACTGAAAACAGGGAATTTCTTCTCGCTATCCATCTTATACTCCTCAAAGAACTCACGCGAAATTGCGTTCTGGTACTATATCATAGATAAGATTTTTGTCAATCCCACGTAATGGGGCAATAGAGTTTAGATATTCACCCAATCGGTCGTTATCAGAAAAATCTCAAAAATTTGGGAGGTATACAAAACCTAGTAATATTCAATTTTCTGCTTTTAACTTTTCATTACCTGCGGTATTATCCGCACATGGTGCGAAAGAAAACAAAAGGTAAAGTTTTCGTGGCGCTGTCGGGCGGCGTGGACTCATCCGTTTCGGCGGCACTCTTACAAAAAACCGGCTATGACGTGACAGGCGTATTTATCAAGGTCTGGCAGCCCGATTTTTTGCCGTGCTCGTGGCGGGAGGAGCGCAGGGATGCCATGCGGGTGGCGGCTAAACTCGGCATTCCGTTTCTCACCTTTGACTTGGAGCGCGAGTATAAGCGTGATGTCGCGGATTATATGATTCGCGAGTACAAAGCCGGACGGACGCCGAACCCCGATGTGATGTGCAATAAATACGTGAAATTCGGGGCGTTCTACAAAAGGGCGCACGGACTCGGAGCGGATTTCATTGCGACCGGACATTACGCGCGAATTAAAACTAACAACCTACAACCTACAACCTACAACCTACTAACGGCGGCTGATAAAGCAAAAGATCAATCTTATTTTCTATGGACAATCAACCAGAAAGTTTTATCACACACGCTTTTTCCGATAGGCGGTTACAAAAAGAGCGAAGTGCGCGCTCTGGCAGAAAAGTTCGGCCTATTTACTTCGGAGAAAAAAGACAGCCAGGGGCTTTGTTTTATCGGGGAAATGGATATGAAAGAATTTCTTTCGCATTACATTAAAGCGTCCCGCGGAGATGTCTTAAACGAAAAAGGGGAGAGTATCGGGTATCACTACGGAGCGTGGTTTTTCGCTCCCGGCGAACGGCACGGTTTTACTGTTCTCAAAAAGAGCCCGCATGATGAACCGCTTTACGTAATCGCCAAGGATGTGTCTAAAAATACGATAACAGTCGGAGTGCAGCGGAACCATTCGTCTGAATCAAATTTGCGAACGATAACGCTTTCCGAAACAAACTGGATTTCCGGCATGGCGCCTGTGGCAGGGAAAAAGTATCGTGGCCGTCCGCGTTATAGAGCATCCTTAATCGCCGTGGCAGTGAAAAAAATTAAGCCCGGAAAGGCAACTCTTGCTCTCGCTGAAAAAGATGCTAATCTCGCGCCCGGCCAGTCATTCGTTCTTTACGACAAGGAAGTGTGTTTGGGTGGGGGCGTCATTGGCTGAAGTTATCCATAGTTGCGGTTTTTCTTTTTTGCTATAATGAAACATATTATAGGGTAATATATATGCCACAAAGTCCCGCAGTAAAAATGATGCCGGAGAAATATGCGCGATTTAAAAAACAGCAATGTTAGAAATTATTAAACATAATCTAGAAATAGCGATAAAACTACTCCGACAGGAGTAGCGCCATTTTCCACTATCGGGATGGAATTTTTCAATACTCTCGCCTCGGATGCCAATATGGACATTCTTCTCAAGCTTTTCATGGCGCTTTTTTTCGGCGCCGTTTTAGGGCTTGAGCGCGTCTTTGCCCATCGTCCGGCTGGTCCGCGCACTTACGCCCTTGTTTCCATGGGTTCTGCTCTTTTCATCATTATTTCGGAAATCATTTCCCTGCAATATCTGTCGC
>CAYISF010000001.1:31381-49291 GCA_964366065.1 uncultured Candidatus Saccharibacteria bacterium
AAGGACTCTACATTAATGGGACTCACGACGGCAGCGGGACTTTGGCTCGCGGCAGGCATTGGTATTGCCACGGGATTCGGTCTCTATCAAGCGGCTTTTTTGGCTACCATTTTTACACTCTTCATTTTTACAGGGCTCTATTATATAGAACACGCTCTTCTTAAATTTCACGACGGGGGACCCCACCCCGATAGATAGAGATTTTCTTCAATCCTTTTCTACGACTTGAATAGCTGTTAAACTCTGGATAAATGCAGTCTGAAGAAATTAGAAATAGATTCTTGCGTTTTTTTGAAAAGCGAGGGCATGTAATTATCCCATCCGCCTCGCTTGTACCCGAAAATGACCCCTCGGTGCTTTTTACTACTGCCGGAATGCATCCTCTGGTTCCGTATCTTTTGGGGGAAGCGCATCCACATGGAGATAAACTGGCCAATGTGCAGAAATGCGTACGCACTACCGATATAGAGAAAATCGGCGACAGTACTCACAATACTTTTTTTGAAATGCTGGGCAACTGGTCTCTTGGCAATTATTTCAAAGAAGACGCGATTAAGTGGAGCTATGAATTTCTGACCGATAAAAAAGAAGGGCTGGGACTTGACCCTAAGCGGCTTTACATAACCTGTTTTGAAGGGGACACGAACGCGCCGCGAGATAATGAATCGGCGGAAATCTGGGAATCGCTTGATATTCCGAAGAACCGTATTTACTTTTTGGGCGCTAAAGACAACTGGTGGAGTCCGGGGCCAAACGGGCCATGCGGGCCGGACACGGAGATGTTTTACGACCTCGCGGGGGATATGGGAGATTTGTCCAAAGAAGAATTCATCAAAGCGGCCGACGAGCAGAAAATAGTTGAGGTCTGGAATGACGTGTTCATGGAATATGAGAAAAAGGATGGCAAAGTTGTCGGCAAGTTGAAGCAAAAAAACGTGGACACTGGCGCGGGATTGGAACGCTTGGCGATGGTGAAACAAGGGGTAGACAATATTTTTGACACGGATTTGTTTCTGCCACTTATTAAAGTAATAAAAGAAAGTTCAAACATAAAAAGCGAAAGAGTAATACGTATCGTGGCTGATCATATCCGGACAGCAGTATTTATGATTGCAGACGGGGTAGAGCCATCTAACACGGATCGGGGATATGTCCTTAGACGTCTCCTTCGGCGCGCCCAATACTATTTCAACAACAGGCTTGGTGGAAGCGTTACGATGCTAGTTCTTGCTCAAGCTGTACCTGGTATATATAAGAATACTAACTATGTATTTGACATCAAAACCATTGAAAAAGTTATAACCGAAGAGGAGGCCCAGGCCAGAACCACACTTTCGTTAGGAGGAAAACATTTTGAAAAACTAATAAAAGAAAAGGGTTCAATTTCTGCAGAAGATGCATTCTTACTTTATTCTACATATGGATTTCCTTTTGAGTTAGTTCTTCAAATTGCAAAAGAAAATAACGTAATTGTTGATGAAATTGGGTTTCAAGAAAAAAAGAAAGCTCATCAAGAAATTTCTCGACAAGGCGCGGAGCAAAAGTTCAAAGGGGGATTGGCTGACCACTCGGAAATGAGCGTGAAATACCATACCGCCACGCATTTGCTCCACAAGGCGCTTCGTGAAGTGCTTGGCAATCATGTTTTCCAAAAAGGGTCCAATATTACGCCTGAACGGCTTCGTTTTGATTTTTCGCATGGAGAGAAAATGACCGATGGAGAGAAGAAAAGAGTGGAAAACATGGTGAACGAAAAAATCAGCGAAGCATTAATCGTGTCTTACGAAGATATTCCGCTTACGGAGGCCGAGAAAAAAGGCGCAATCGGCTTGTTTGAAGAAAAGTACGGAGATACCGTGCGGGTCTATAAGATAGGGGACTTCAGTTTGGAATTCTGCGGCGGGCCCCATGTCCGCAATACTGCCGAGCTTAGCAGTATTGCGGAGCCTGACGGAAGCATCCGGAAGGCTGTATTCAAAATCGCCAAAGAAGAGGCCGTTTCCGCCGGAGTCCGGCGCATCAAAGCGGTGCTGGAATAAGGAAATTGCGGAAAAAATGCTTAGGTTTATCTATTCTAGTATTTTGCAAAATACTAGAATAAGAATTATGAGATTGTATAATTAAGATATGAAAATTGACAAGGTCCTTACTAACAACTATAAACTACCAACTACAAACTAATTTACGGTATACTTAAAGCATGACATTTTCTATTTTTGGCAGAGAAAAAAAAGACACTTTTCTTGTTTTTGATATTGGCAATGCCAGTGTAGGCGGAGCATTAGTCAAAAGAAAGATTGAAAACGGCCATCCCTCGCTCCAGATTCTGACAAGCGAACGGGAAGAAATTCCATTCGGCGAACATGTCCTTTTTGACCGCCTCCTTAAAAATATGCTCTCCGCGGTCGGAACGGTTGCCGAACGGCTGACCAAGAAAGCCGGCAGGCATATTCCCCTTGTTCGGGTTGTTTTGGCCTCCCCCTGGTACATTTCAGAAACGAAAATTATCAGTATAAAAAAAGCGAAGAAATTTGTTTTTACGGAAACCATGCAAAATGAATTTATCGCCAAAGAGATTTCCGATTATAAACAATTGCTCGTGAAGAGGAATAAAGTGGGATATGACGAAGCCCTCTCAGTTGTTGAGAGTGAAATAATCAACGTTTGCTTGAATGGTTATGACACCGTCGCGCCTCTCGGCAAAGAAGCTTATGACATCAAGCTTGCCCTATATCTTTCCGTAAGCCACGAAAAGATTTTGAAAACCATTACGGACAAATTACTTTCCTTTTCCCCAAATGCAAACATCACATTTCATTCATTTCCCCTGGCTTACTTCAGTGCCGTCCGCGATCTGTATCCCAAGAATCACGATTTTCTTCTCTTGGATGTGAGCGGAGAGATAACCGACGTATCCCTTGTTCGCCGCGGCGTACTTTTGGAAACGGCCTCATTCCCACTCGGGCGTAATTTTCTCTTGCGTCGCGTTGCCATAGGACTTAAACGGACGCTTCCCGAGGCGTTTTCACTCTTATCCCTTTCGCAAAGAAACGAACTCCATCAAAATGAAAAAGAAAAATTTACAAAGATATTCTTCAAAGTGAAGGACGAATGGCTCGGCGCGTTCCAAAAGGTTCTGGCGGATCTTTCAGGAGAACTCTATGTGCCGGGAGAAATTTTTCTTGCCGCGGACGATGACGTCACGGGGCTTTTTGCCGAGTGGATATCCGGCGAACAATTCAGCCAATACTCCCTTACGCATGAAAAATTTCGCGTTCTGCCGTTTTTCCGCGCGTATTCATCCATAGTTGACGGACAAAGCACAGCCGCGCATGACCAGTTTATTGATATAGCGGCGCTTTTTACAGAGAAATTGATTGACCCTGTTAAATAGACTTCCGGCCTAATTTTGCAGCAGCAAAATTATTTAACAGGGTTGAGACGGGCCGATAATGTAGTACAATATCACTATCTATGGTTAAAAATTTGATGCAAGATGTTATTCCGCCGAAAAGGAGGAAGCAGCCTGTTCGGACTATGCCAAAACCTTCCTTCAAAGAAGAGCCGGCAGAACCCTTACCCGTTGAAATAAAAATTTCACGCCTCCCGCCGTTGCCGCCAAAAAAAGAAAAATTTCCGTCATTGCCCCCGGCTCGCAATTTTAACGACAGATGGTGGAAACGGCCGGCGATTTGGTGGAGCGCAGGCGGAATATTTTTCATCGCCGGTATTATTACAACACTCTCACTTTTTTTCTCCCACGCGACCGTTAAAATAACTCCGAAGGGAGCGGCGCTTCCCGTACAAATGTCTTTCACCGCGGCGAAAGATACCTCTCTCGGAATTCCATTTGAGGTTATTGTGTTAAAGGGTTCGGAAACAAAATCAGTTGCCGCATCAGGCACTAAGTATCTTTCAGAAAAAGCTTCCGGCAGAATTGTTATTTACAATAATTACTCAAGTGTTGTGCAAAAGCTTGTTAAGGGCACCAGATTTCTTGCGGCAAACGGAAAAATTTATCGTATCGCGGGCGATATTCTGGTCCCCGGAACGTCCCAAAAAAACGGCGAAACCATTCCCGGCTCAATTGAGGTAGCCGTTTACGGCGAAGAAACGGGGCCATCATACAATACCGGACTTACGGATTTTACCGTGCCCGGATTCAAAGGAGATCCACGATATGATAAATTCTACGCCCGGTCTAAGACGGAGATTACGGGCGGTTTTTCAGGGCTCGCGCCGGTCGCTTCCGATAAAGATACCGCTGACGCCAAAATGGCACTGGAGGATTCTTTGAAAGGCAATCTTTTGAGGGAAGCTTCCGCGCAGGTTCCTGACGGCTATATCCTTTACAAAGATGCGGTGCAAATAAATTTTGAAGGCGTTAAAAATGACGGCGGGGGAGGGAACTCGGTTAACTTAAGCGAGGAGGGCACGCTAACCGGCGTCCTTCTTAAAAAATCCTCGATTATTTCTCAACTGACGAAAAATCTTTCAGCAAACGTGAAAGATAATCAAAATAATCAACCGTTCGCGCTTGATACTATTGATACTCTGGCATTTGTTTTCGGCGGCGGCATTCCGGCGATTAACGCGCAAACAAAAACGATTCCTTTTTCACTAAATGGTACCGCTAATATAACCTATACCGTTGACATAGCGGCGCTTAGGAACAATTTAGCGGGAAAAGCCAAGAAAGATTTTTCAAATATACTGTCCGGATACCCCGTGGTCTATAAAGCCAGAATAACGGAATTTTTGCCGTTTTGGAACCAATATTTCCCGAGTAACGCAGAGGAAATAAATGTCATTTATGAAAAAGGGCAATAGAATTGACCCGCACACTAAAATTGGCATTGCTTCATAAATTTTGCCAAAATTTAAAATTTTAAATATAAGCAATTTGGCCCTTTTGTTAATTTATCGCTGACTCGGACATGTCCGAAGCAAAATCATGCCAATGTTAGTGTTCGGGTTGACACAAAACGCTTTGTTTGTTAACATTTTTCTATTGTTAAAGAATGAGTCCCGTTAGAGGCCGCGGCCACGGTAAAGAATAATCAATGTAAATGATAAATAATCGGTTAGAAGTGAATAAGGTTAGTTTAGCAAATAATGCGCTGACCGCGACCTGCCTCTAAACGGGATGAGTAACGAGGATACCGCAAAGGAATTATTCGCCAATGGTATTGTGACTGAAGCTTTACCCAGCGCGCTTTTTAGGATAAAGCTCTTGAATGGCGAAGAGGTTTTGGCGTATATTTCGGGCAAAATGCGCCTGCACCGCATTAAAGTACTAGTTGGAGATAAGGTAACCGTACGGCTTGACCCATATGGCGGTAAAACGTCGTCTAGGGTTGTAAAGCGGGAATAGATGCGCTAGTATGTTTCTAACCTCATAAAAGGAAGGTTTTTCCTTGTTTTTATTTTGTGTAATGGCTTCGCCCGCGGTTTTGTTTTCAAGAGTTTTTGAAAACAAAACCGCGGAAGCGAAACATTACCCCGTTAAATAATTTTTGCAGATGGCAAACAAACAGGGTAGAGTTGATAAATTCGAGTAAGTTTGGATTAAGAGTAAAGTATAAAAACGCAAAAATTAGGCCGAAGGCCTATTTAACAGGGTGCTCAATGTTGTAGTTATTTATTAACTATGGCATTGAGCCTCGAAAAAAATAAACAACATTGGCATGAAAGTCAAATCATCCGTTAAAAAGATATGTGCTAAGTGCAAAATGGTAAGGCGAAAAGGCCGCGTGCGTGTCATTTGCGACAATCCCCGCCATAAGCAAAAACAAGGATAGATGACAGCGTAAAAGTTAAAACGAAAAAATAAAAAAATGAAAATCTTAAAAAATAATCCAACGATGAATGCGTACCACACTTTTTATTTTTTAGCTTTTAGTTTTTAATTTCCATTTATGCGTCTGCTTGGTATCACTATTCCTGAAGAAAAAAGACTGGAAATCGGCTTAACCGTTCTCTATGGCGTCGGCCGTCCGCGAGCGCGGCATCTTTTGAAGAGTGCCAAGGTGGACTTTGGCAAGCGCCCGAAAGAACTTTCTTCCGACGAAGAGAACCGCATCAAGAAAGAAATTGAGGTATTGAAACTGGAAGGAGATCTTCGCCGCGAAGTTTCGCAGAATATAAAACGCCTGAAAGACATAAAAGCATACCGCGGGGTGCGGCATACCCGCCGGCTTCCGGTTCGCGGACAGCGGACAAAAACGAATTCGCGCACCATTCGCGGCAATGTGCGAAAGACCATGGGTAGCGGCCGCCGCAAGGTGGAGAAAACATAGTTTTTTAAACTAAGTTTTCGAAACCCCGCTCTAACTTTGCAAAAATATATGGTACAAAAAACTATACAAACGGATTATCAAAAATGTGACAGCGACACTACCCCGAATAGGGGCGGGCTATTCGTCCGCGTGTCACCTTTTGTTATAACGGCAAAGTTAGGGCGGGGTGGCGATTTTTATAGTCGCTCCGCTCCTTAAAAATCAGCCATGGGAAAGAAGCGAATCGTCAAAAAAAGTGAAGGGGAAGAAAACGCGGCCGCCGCCGGAAGAACTTCGGCGCGCCAGCCAAAAAAGCACATATCTTCAGGGACCCTGCATGTGCAGTCAACTTATAATAATACGAAACTTCTTCTTACCGACAAAGAAGGCAATGCCATTTTTTGGTCGTCGTCCGGTTCCATCGGCTTTAAGGGAGCCAAGAAAGGAACGCCTTTCGCCGCCGCTAAAGTGGGCGAGCTAATCGGAGACAAGGCCCAGCAAGCCGGCATCAAGGAAGTTGACGTAGTTGTGCGCGGCGTCGGAAGCGGCCGCGAGGCCGGCATCCGAGCTTTCATTTCCAAAGGAATTGAACTCTCAAACATAAAAGACCGGACGCCGATACCTCATAACGGCCCGAAAGCGAAGAAACCGAGAAACGTTTAGAAACATAAGGAGCAAAGCGACTATATGTTACTTAACCCCGCACCAATTTTACAGAAAGAGTTTTACGCGAAGCGCGAGTGGCGGATAGCCACATCCCTTTTGGGGCGCAGCGCTTCCCGAAGCAAGCCGCTTCGCGTCTGCTACGGGACAAGTCGCCAAAGAGGAAACCTTTTGACTACTTGCCCCGTAGGAAACGAAGTTTTCCTTCGGGGTTCGGCAGACGCACTGCGCGAGATTATTGGCGGCAAAATTGGTGCTGGGTCATTATTTTCTAAAATCTCGCTAAAGCTCGCTTAAGAAAATATATGATTACCGATAAAAAATGTAAGATTTGCCGGCGCGCCGGAGAAAAACTTTTCCTGAAAGGGGAGAAGTGTTTTACGCCAAAGTGCGTCTTTGTGAAGAAACCATATTCTCCGGGTAAGGTTGACTCGGAACGGAAGCACCGCTCAGTGAGAACGGAGTACGGCCTTCAGCTCCGCGAGAAACAAAAGGTTCGCAATATGTACGGTATTTCCGAAAAGCAGTTCGGTAATTACGTGAAGTCAGTGGCCGGCAAGCACGGCATTAGTCCGACCGAAAAACTTTACGAAGCGCTGGAGAGGCGGCTTGATAACGTGGTTTTCCGTATAGGGCTCGGGAAGTCACGCACGCACGCGCGCCAACTCGTCGCTCACGGCCACATTGTGGTGAACGGCCGCAAAAGTACGATTCCGTCCATGCAAGTGCGGGTAGGAGACAAGATAACAGTGCGCGAAGCAAGCAAAGGACGCGCGGGATTCGCGGAAGTGTTCAAAAAAATGGCCGAGAAGGAAATTCCCGCATGGCTTCTTTTTCGTCCGGATACGGGTGAAGGAGAGGTGAAAGATCTACCCCGGGATAAAAGCTTGCCGTTCAATTTAACTTCGGTGATTGAATTTTACAGCCGTTAATTTTTAGAAGATTAAGAAGCGAATAACAATGAAATTAAAATGAATGAGCGACTATAATCTTCTTAACCCCGCCCCAATTTTGCGTCTAGCGAGACATGCGAAGCGCGAGTGGCGAATAGCCACTTACGGTTCGGGGCACAGCGCTTCGCCCATAAAGGGAACTGCCTATTCGGCAGACGCACTGCGCAGAACAGTTGGGGGCAAAATTGGAGCGGGGTAAGATTTTCAAAGTTCACTTTGTTCACTAAGAAAATCATTAAGTTTTTAATTAATAATTTTTTTAAATAGTATGCCAGACCACACCATCATCTTGCCCTCTAAGCCAAAAGTCATTTCCGAGGAGGGCTCAAGCGGCGTTTATGAAATTGACGGACTTTATCCGGGCTATGGCCACACCCTGGGTAATTCGCTCCGCCGCATAATTCTGTCATCGCTTACCGGCGCGGCTATCACGCAGGTGAAAATAGACGGTGTCAGCCATGAATTTTCCACTATTGAAGGAATCAAGGAGGACGTTATTACAATACTCGTCAATTTAAAGAAAGCGCGTTTTAAGATGCTGACGAGTGACCCTCAAACGATTACGCTTTCTATTAAAGGCCCGCATACGGTTACCGCCAAAGATATAAAAGTGCCGGGGCAGGTAGAAATCTTGACTAAGGACCAGTATATCGCCGAAGTGGTCGGAAAGAACACGGAACTCTCCATTGAAATGAAGATAGAGAGCGGGCTCGGTTATGTTGCTAAAGAAACGACCCATAAAGACAAGGTGGACATCGGGACTATCGCCATGGACGCTATTTTTACTCCGATCCGCCGTGTTTCCTATGAAGTGGAACATATGCGCGTAGGCGATAGGACCGACTATAATCGTCTCCGTATTATGATAGAGACGGACGGTACCCTCACGGCCCGCGAGGCGCTCGAACGTTCAATTGAAATTATGATTCAGCAACTTCGGGCAATTGTCGGTTTCAAAGAAACTTCGGAGGAAGTATTGCTTGATGAAAGCGATAAGCCGAAAGAAGACCGGAAAGCCAGGGAATTGACGGACACCGAAGCCATGAAGACGCGAATTGACACCCTCAATTTTTCCACAAGAACGCTAAATGCTCTTGCTAACGCCAACATTCGCACTATCGGCGGACTTGCGCGGAAAAAGAAGGAGGATTTGCTGGGCGTTGACGGGTTAGGCGAAAAAGGAATACAGGAGATAAAACGAGTGCTTTCAAACTACGGAATTACGCTGAAATAAATTAACGAACGAAGTGAGTATAATTTATTCAGTCCCGCTCTTTCTATTTTAAAATTGAGAGAGGTGGTAAAGAATAAAGATTTTTGGTAGGATTAACGATTGTAAAAAAATAAACAAAGAAAGGGCGGGATGGCGATTTTTATAGTCGTTCCACTCCTTAAAAATCAGCCACATGAAGCATCACGACAGAAAAAGAAAATTGGGACGACCGCGGGGACAGCGAAAAGCGCTTTTAAAATCGCTTGTCTTGGCTTTGATAGATAAAGAAAAAATTACGACGACGGAAGCGAAAGCCAAAGAACTCCGCCCGTTCATAGAGCGCATTATTTCCAAGGCCAAGGAAAATACTTTGGCTTCCCGCCGTATTGTAATTTCACGGCTTTTTAACAGAAAAAAGGAGGCCAAGAAAATTATTTCCGAAATAGCTCCGCGTTATAATAAACGCGCCGGCGGATATACGCGGGTACTGAAACTTTCGGCGCGCCGGAAAGGGGACGCCAGTAAAATGGCTATTATAGAGTTCGTTTAGAAACATAAGGAGCAAAGCGACTATATGTTACTTAACCCCGCCCTCACTCCAAAAAATTATTGACAAGAAAACTAAAATTAAAACACACCTTGTTAATTTATATTTAGACAAAAATTTATGGACAAAGTGAGGGCGGGGTCATTATTTTCTAAAATCTCGCTAAAGCTCGCTTAAGAAAATATATGAAAACACATACTATAGACGCAACAGATAAGGCAATAGGACGGGTGGCTACGGAAGCCGCAAAACTTTTGATAGGGAAAAATTTGACTTCTTTCAAGCGAAACGCCATGCCGGATGTAATAGTGAAGATAGAGAATGCTTCACTTGCCCGCGTAACGGAGAAGAAAGTAGGGAAATTGTTCCATCGCTATTCCGGATATCCGGGCGGACTCAAAATTGAAACTTTGGGAGAACTCTCCAAACGCCGCGGTTACAGTGAGGTGTTTAAACGGGCCGTCAAGGGCATGTTGCCCAAGAACAAGCTTCAGGCTAAGATGCTGAAACAGCTTATTGTTACGGAGTAAATTAAACCATGATTACTAAAACAAAAACTGAAAAGAAATACATTGAGGCCGTGGGA
The DNA here is from genome assembly GCA_964366065.1 of uncultured Candidatus Saccharibacteria bacterium. Taxonomy (GTDB): domain Bacteria; phylum Patescibacteriota; class Minisyncoccia; order Phycocordibacterales; family VMEP01; genus JBAZYZ01. The sequence goes on from CAYISF010000001.1 coordinate 41,622, forward strand.
CGCCGGAAAACGTCTGTTGCCCGCGTGCGTATGACAGAAATAGGCAAGCTGTCTTATGTCGTAAATGGCAAGGATTTGGAAGCATATTTCCCTACGGAAGAACTGCGTTCCATCGTGAATGACCCGTTCACCGAAGGGAAATTACCCGCTAAATATAGCGTGTCTGTTATAGTCAGCGGAGGCGGTATTCATTCTCAGGCTGAAGCCGTTCGTCATGGCATTTCCCGCATACTTGTCAAAGAAGACCACGAATCGCGTGTCCGCCTGAAAAAACTCGGATTTTTGAAGCGGGACCCGCGCGCGAAGGAGCGCCGCAAATTTGGATTGAAAAAAGCCCGAAAAGCGCCGCAGTGGTCGAAGAGGTAGTCTATAAACTATAGACTATAAACTATAAACTTCGTCTATGTTCACAAAAAAACAAAATACTAAAAACAATTCTAAAGACGATGACATTGTGCTGGAACCGACCGAGGAAGAAACCGGTGAGGAGAATCTCCATAAAAAATTCCGGGATTTGAAGGAAAAGCTGGAAACGTGTTCCAAAGAGAGGACTGACTATCTCGCCGGCTGGCAGAGAGCCAAAGCCGACTATGTCAATTTACAAAAGGAAAGCGCGGTAAGGCACGGGGAGAGTTTCCAATTGGCCGTAGAACGCACGATAAGCGACATTATTCCCGTCATAGACAGTTTTGAGTTGGCTATGGCGGATAAAGAGACCTGGAATACCACTCCGGAAAATTGGCGGAAAGGGGTGGAGCACATATATAACCAGCTTAAGGTGGCGCTCCGAAATCACGGCGTGGCGGAAATTTGCCCGAAAGAAGAAGATGAGATAGAGTTTCAACATCACACGGTTGTGGAAACCGTTTCAACCGACAAAAAAGAAAGCGACGGTAAAATTTCGGCAGTGCTTCAGAAAGGGTATTCCGTAAACGGCAATGTGCTCCGTCCGGCCAAGGTGACAGCGTTTGTATATAAAAAGCAAGTTGAAAATGAAAAGTGAAAAACGTAAAATGTAAAGCCTAGGCATGTAAATTTTCTTTTTAACTTTTGGTTTTTAATTTTTAATTTAAAAATATGTCAAAAATAATCGGGATTGACTTGGGTACCACCTATTCGGCCGTTGCCATCATTGAAGGCGGCGCACCGAAGATAATTGAAAATGTAGAAGGCGCCAGAACGACGCCTTCTATGGTGGCTATTGCCAAAAACGGCGAGCGTTTGGCGGGACTTCTCGCCAAAAGGCAGGCAGTTACTAATCCGGAGAATACCATCTACGGAATTAAGCGCTTTATGGGCCATCGTTTTGACGAGAAGGAAATAGAAAAGGATCGCGCTATGGTGTCATTTAAAGTTGAAAGCGGGGATGGCGGCGGAATAAAAATAAAAATGGGCGATAAATTCTACCGGCCGGAGGAAATTTCCGCCATGATTCTCCAAAAAATAAAACATGATGTAGAAGCGAAACTTGGCGAAAAAATAACCGAAGCGGTCATTACCGTGCCGGCGTATTTCAACGACGCCCAGCGTAAGGCGACCAAAGATGCCGGAGCTATCGCCGGGCTTGACGTGAAGCGGATCATTAACGAGCCGACGGCCGCCGCTTTAGCCTACGGTTTCAATAAAAAAAAGAATGAGAAAATTGCCGTTTACGACTTCGGCGGCGGCACATTTGATATTTCCATTCTGGAAGTCGGCGAGGATGTAGTTGAAGTTAAGTCCGTGGACGGCGACTCTCATTTGGGCGGTGAGGACATTGACCAGAAAATCATTCAATGGATTGCGGCCGAGTACAGAAAAGAATCCGGTATTGACGTCGCCAAAGATACTTTGGCTCTTCAGCGCCTGAAGGAAGCGGCGGAAAAAACCAAACACGAACTTTCCACGACAATGGAAAGTGAGATTAATATTCCGTTTATCACAAGCGATGCGTCAGGGCCCAGACACCTGCTTATTAAAATGTCCCGCGCCACTTTGGAAGAAATCACCCGCGAATTCATTGACCGCTCAATGGCGATTACCAAGCGGGCTATGGAAAATTCTCCGTGGAAAACGGCTGACATAGACGAAATTATTATGGTAGGCGGACAAACACGCATGCCGGCCATTATCGCCGCCGTAAAGCAATTTTTTGGGCGCGAGCCGAACCGCTCCATTAATCCGGACGAAGTGGTGGCTTTGGGCGCCGCGGTTCAGGCAGGAGTGCTTCAGGGAGACGTAAAAGACATTCTTCTTTTGGATGTCATTCCGCTTTCACTCGGAATTGAAACGCTTGGCAATGTTGCCACTAAACTGATTGAAAGGAATACGACCATTCCGACTTCGCGCTCGCAGGTATTTTCCACCGCTGCTGATAATCAGACCTCGGTGGAAATTCATATCGTGCAGGGGGAACGGCCAATGGCGCCGGACAACAAAAGCTTGGGCCGATTTATTTTGGACGGAATCCCGCCCTCGCCGCGGGGAATGCCTCAAATAGAAGTAACCTTTGACATTGACGCGAACGGTATCTTAAGCGTGACGGCTAAAGACAAATCAAGCGGAAAAACGCAGTCAATTCGTATTGAAGCGAGTTCCGGATTGACCGATGCCGATATTAAAAAAATGCAGGACGATGCCGCTATCTACGCTGAAGAGGATAAAAAGAAGCGCGAGCTGGCTGATATTAAAAATGGGAGCGAAATGCTTGTTTATACCGCTGAAAAAGCGCTTAAAGACGCGGAAGGGAAAATAGGTGACGATATAAAGCAATCGGTAACGGAGAAAATTGAAGCGCTGAAGAAATTAAAAGACGGAGTTGGCATAGACGCAATTAAGAAGGCCTCAGAGGAACTTTCGCAAGCGATGCAAAAAATAGGAGAGGCCATGGCTAAAGCAACTAAAGACCAACAACCAACAACTGACGACGGGGGAAAGAAAGAGGGAGAGAATATCCCCAAAGATGCGGAATTTAAAGAAGGAGGAAAAGGAGAACCTAAGAAGTAAAGTTGTAAGGTTGTAGCATATAATTATATAATCCGAGCAGCAAATAAATTAAACGAATGTCTAAAGATTATTACAAAGCATTAGGGATTGAGAAAAGCGCGTCAAAGGACGATATCAAAAAGGCGTTCTATAAACTTGCCCATAAGTATCATCCTGACAAAAAGGGTGGCGACGAAAATAAATTCAAGGAGGTTAATGAGGCCTATCAGATACTTTCCGACGACAAGAAACGAGCCCAGTATGATTCATATGGCCGTGTCTTCGACGGCGCTACCGGTTCCGGACCGGAAGGATTTTCCGGTTTCGGCGGATTTGAGGGTTTTGACCCAAACGCCTTTCAGGGGCAGGGATTTGGCGGGTTTGATATGGGCAATTTAGGCGACATTTTCGGTGAGTTTTTTGCCGGACAAGGAGGAGGTTCCCGCGCCCGCCGTGGCCGGGATATTTCAATTGAGATAACGCTTCCTTTCGCCGAGGCCGTTTTTGGAAGCGAAAGAAAGATTCTTATCACCAAAAACGCGACCTGCGAGACCTGTAATGGAAACGGCGCCAAACCGGGGACTAAGCAGAAAAAATGCTCAGCTTGCAACGGCCAGGGTAAACTCCACGAAACCAAAAGGTCGTTTATGGGCGTATTTACAAGCGTACGCGAATGTGATGCCTGCGGCGGGGTTGGCACGATTCCGGAAGAGAAATGCGATACCTGTCACGGACGCGGTGTTCTCCGAAAACAAGAAGAGGTTGTCGTACGCATTCCGGCCGGCATTGAAAGCGGCGAGATGATTCGGCTCTCTGGAGCGGGAGAGGCCATGTCGCACGGCGTCTCCGGCGACCTATATGTGAAAGTTGGGGTTTCTCCCGATTCGGTTTGGAGCCGCGAGGGGCATAATTTGGTCATGCAATTACCTATTAAACTTTCCGAAGCGCTTCTTGGCGCTGAGCATAGCTTAAGAACACTTGATGGTATGATTACGGTCAAGATTCCTGAAGGCGTTTCTGTAGGCGAGATACTTCGCGTACGCGGAAAGGGGATACCTTTTTCTCTCGGTAAGCGCGGCGACCTTTTGATAAAATTGCAGATAAAATTACCGAACAAGCTCTCGCGCAAAGCGCGAAGCACGATTGAAGAACTTAAAAACGAAGGGCTCTAATTTTTCAACAAATGTTACCCGCTTTTTTCCCTTGGTTCCTTCAAAACCTGATCTGGATTCCTACGCAGATTTTACTGCGCTTTTTCGGGCATTTTAAGGTTTATGGCATAGAAAATTTGAGAGGCGTAAAAGGCGGGGTAATTTTCGTCGATAACCACATAAGTGAACTTGACCCGATACTTTTGCCGGCCGCTATGCCGTGGTTTTCGCGATTTTTGCCTATGTTCTATGTGTCGCGGGAAAAAACCTTCTACAATATCAGGCAAATTTTGAAGCGCATTTTCTACGGAGGATTTTTCTTTGAACTTTGGGGAGCGTATCAGACGCACGTAGGATTGCGTAATTACGAAATGTCGCTCCAAACGCATATAAAAATTCTTAAATCGGGACATTCACTGAATATTTCCCCGGAAGGAGACAAAAGTTTTGACGGCGCGATCCATGAATTTAAAGGGGGAGCGGCATTTCTCTCGCATAGAACAGGCGCGCCGATTGTTCCCGTGGCAATAACCGGCTCATTTAAGACAACCTCGGGAGATTTCCTTGCCCGAAAGAAACATTTTACGCTCACTTTTGGCAAACCGATTTATCCAAACGAGCTTTTTGCCGGCCTGCCTGTACGTGAACGCACGCAGACAGGCAAAACTGACATTCAATTTCACGATTACAAAATCGCGATGAATGAGGTAGTCAGGCCACGGATTGAAAGTCTACTCTCGTAAAATGAAAAACCTAAATATAGAGTCGGAACATTCCCAAGAAAGACCAATAAAACTGAGAATTGAATACTCACCCCAACTGGAAGTTACCAGAATAAGGAATGTTATTGAAAAATTGGATTGGTACAAAGAGCAAGGTTATGTAGAGAACTCGTTTCTACCCCATGGAATTAGGCGGGAAAAAATTAGGGATTTAACGGAAGAGAGAATAGGGGAGATCGTTTCGGAAGAATATGACGAAGATTTATACAAAGAGGTAGCTGCTAGAATTTGGGCTGAATGGGAAAAGTTTTCAGAAAATGGATTGCAAAATTTGAGCGAAAGCGGTTTAGAATTACAGTCGGAATATAGAATACGGCTCACTAAATACGGTCCCAGCGGTTCATATAATTATCCTGATTTAGTTGTGTTGAGAATTAGCGAAGCAGGGCCAGAAAGAACATTGAAAGTCATTATTCATGAGATAATTCATCTTGCGATACAACCATATATTGAAAAACATTCAGTTCCTCATTGGAAGAAAGAAAGGTTAGTTGATTTGATATTTCAAAAAATTTTACCCAAACTGACTACAAAACAAAACATTAAGGAAAAAGTTGACGATGTAGATGAATCTTTCGATCATTATTTTCCTGATATTGAGAAAATCGCCAAAGTGATCGGGGCAACAAATAAAAGCCCCTAGAATCCAATTAGCTTGCGACAGGATACTTGCCTCGAGGATTATTAAAAAACTATGAATATCAGCGAAGAATATACTGGAAGAAGCGGAGTTAAGTATATTTTTGAGTATCAAGACTCAAATTCATTTGATGACTTGGATTACTTAAAGTGTCGACAGGCATATGGTGTTTGTTTTTATGGTAATAAAATAGTTATCGGTTTTGGTGGTCAAAAGCAAAACTGGGGACTCATTGGAGGGACCATAGAACAGGGAGAAAAATTTACAGAGACTCTCGCTCGCGAGATTCAGGAAGAATCAAATTTGAAGGTATTATCTTGCCTACCCATTGGATACCAGAAAGTTATTGATACGAGAGACAACAGTTTTGTTTATCAACTTCGCTATGTCTGCAAAGTGGAACCATTTGGACCTTTTGCGTCAGACCCGGCCGGAGGCGTAACAGAAGTAAGGTTTATAGACCCTAAAGATTACCGACAATACTTTGATTGGGGTAAAATAGGTGAAAGAATAATTAATCTGGCGTTGGAGCTGAAGAATAAATTACCACAATAATTTCTTGAGACAGCCGGGAGGTTTTTGGGCTGAAAAATTAAGGTTTTGAAGTACTGAGCGCAATAGCGCGAATGTGCCGAGGCACTGAACTTAGTTGAGGAACGGGGGTGACGAAATACTGAAGACAGAAGCTTGAATGTGCAAAACGAATGTGCCGAGGCACTGAACTTAGCAAAGCGAATGTGGTATAATTTAGGGAAATGGCAAAGTATATTTTGACTGGGGGAACTGGCTTTCTCGGTCCTCGCCTCGGAGTAAAACTTCTTTCCGAAGGAAACGAGGTCTTTTTTATTTCGAGAGGCAAGAGTGGTAAATCTGCCGAAATTCGGAAATTTTAATGAAGCTGAACTAAATGCTGCTATCAAACCTAACAATCTTTTCCTCGGGGAGTTTACCTGCAGATGAAATTGATTATGAGGTAGTAGAACGAAAGGGGATTGGCCATCCCGACACTATTTGTGACTCGGTTGCCGAAAGTATCTCAAAATCATTTTCGCGATATACACTGAAAGAATGGGGGATTATCCTTAGACATATGTTAGACAAAATAACTATCCGGGGCGGATCGTCACGGGTTATTTTTGGAGGAGGGGAAATGTTAAAACCCGCCAAGGTTTACCTAAATTGCCGCTTTACTCGTGAGGTTGCAGGCAAAAAAATTCCATATTTTGATATTGCCCGCGAGGCAATATTTACAGAATTTGCCAAAGCTGTGCCGGCATTCGATGTCAATCACTGGCTTGAAATTGTAGACAATACACATTTTTCCCAGGGACCCGGAGTAGTGCATAACACGGGAGAGGAGCTAAACGAAAGAGAATTTTTCTTTATAACGCCAGATTTATCACTTATTCAACATCACTCAAATGATCTTCGTTCCAATGATACGTCAACGTGCGTAGGTTATGCCCCCCTTAGCATTCTTGAGCAAGCTGTCATTGGAGTAGAAAACTTACTCAACTCACCAGAATTTAAAACAAAATATCCATGTGTAGGTACAGATATAAAAATTATGGGGGTGCGCAAGTCAAGGGTAATCGAGTTTACCTGCTGCGTTCCGCTTATAAGTAAACAAATAAGTTCTAGTCAAGATTATTATGCCCAACTTCAGTTAGTAGAAAAAAGCATAAGCAAGTTCCTAGAAAGTAATTTTCTTAAATACACCTTTAAAGTTTTTATGAATACGCGCGATAACGCTTCGCATTCTGACCTTTACTTGACCCTTACCGGAAGTTCTATCGAGAGCGGTGATGAAGGGGTTGTGGGAAGAGGGAACAGGGCTCGGGGAACCATTCCTTTTATGAGGCATATGAGTATGGAAGCTCCATGTGGGAAAAACCCCGTGTATCATGTGGGGAAAATTTACACAGCCTTAGGCGTTACTGTTTCCCAAAAAATATACGATGTGCTTGGTTATGAAAATTATGTTTACCTTACTTCCCAAATAGGGAAGCCCCTTTCTACGCCATGGCATATTGGCGTTGATATTTGTAATAAACCCCTAAATGTTTCAGATAAAATCAACATTCAAAAAATTATTGAGGAATGTTTACCCTCACCAGATTTAATTACGCAAAA
>CAYISF010000002.1:0-29937 GCA_964366065.1 uncultured Candidatus Saccharibacteria bacterium
TATACTTTCCTTCTTCTAGTTTGAGAAGAGAATTTGCAAAAGTTGTTGGAGTAATTGACGAGGAAACTTATTTAGTCGGGCATAGTATGGGATGTCAGACAATCGCTCGTTACCTAGAATCTTTACCGGAAGGACAACACGCCGGCGGAGCGGTATTTGTTGCAGGTTTTTTCAAAAAACTGACGGGATTAGAAGAAGAGCCTGGGGGAGCAGAAACTGAGAAACATTGGTTACTTACTCCTCTTGATTTAAAGAATGTTAGATCGCATTTAAACAAGAGCGTTGCTATTTTTTCTGACAATGACCCATTTGTTCCTCTTGATAACCAGGATGATTATAAAAACAAACTTGACTCCCAAATTATTATTGAGAACAACAAAGGGCATTTTAATGATGAATATGGTATTAAAGAATTACCGAGTGCTCTCAGGGCGATTTTAGAAATTTCATCATGAGTCATTTTATATATAGTACCGAAGCGATTTTACTCGGCGATATGCCGTCGGGCGAGGACAACCGCCTGTATTTTTTACTTACGGAAAAATTAGGATTTGTTATGGCGCAGGCGACTGGCGTGCGGCTTTTGAAATCAAAACTCCGCTACCATCTTTCGCTTTTCGCGCATCTGGACATTGAACTCGTCCGCGGGAAGAATATCTGGCGTATTGTAAATGCCTATCCGCGGGAAGCGGAAAATTTTTACAATACGCCCCACGCACCGCTTTTCGCCCGATTGTCCCAGCTAATCCGACGGTTCGTTCACGGCGAGGAAGAAAACAAAAGATTGTTTGATGAAGTAAAAAACGCGCGCGAAATGCTCTTCGAAAACAGCTTGTCCCGCGAAGAAGAGGATAGTGTTGAAATTGTGTCGGTTGCCAGGATTTTAGGATCACTCGGATATTTTAGCGCCGAGAAATACGCCCCCATCTTAACAGGTCCGCTTAGCAAAAAGACGCTTTCCCTTGTCGCGCCACTGCGCCGGGAACTTGCTTTGGATATCAATAGCGCGCTCAAAGAGAGCCAGCTTTAGTTCACCCTGTTAAATAATTTTGTTTTACAAAATTAGGCCATAGGCCTATTTAACAGGGTGAACCCTGTTAAATAAAACTGCCGCTACCGTTTAGTTTTCTATAAAAGAAATAAACGGTATAATATAATCATTATAATAATTTTGATATTGTCTGTGGCAGTTTTAGGCCATAGGCCTATTTAACAGGGTAAAAATGTTCGAGTCGAAGAAAAACGAAAACTCGCTTGAATCGCTCAAGAAGCGGCTTTATACGCGCGGTGAATTGGGCCGGCGCCCGCTCCGCAAGGGCCGCCTCAATGTGCACGAGGAAAATATCCAAAGTGATTGGCAAAAGGAAGCACCAGAAACGCTTTTGAAGCCGCGAAAACCGGAAAAACCAAAGATGAGCATGTTCAAGAAATTTTTTATAGGTTCGCTTGTTTTTTTTGCCGTAGCCCTTTCTTACGCGTCCTATGAATTTTTTGCCGGCGGGAATCTCGTTTCAACGAAAAATATTGATGTGACGGTGCTTGGCCCGTCGTTTGCTTCCGGCGGCGACGAGCTGTCGCTTCAGGTTTCCGTTAAAAATCGGAATTCCGTGCCGCTGGAATTTGCCCAATTGCTTATGGAATACCCGAAAGGCGCGGCGAGCGCTGGCTCTTCTTTCACCCCAGAGATGGTTCGGAGCCAGATACCGCTCCCGAAAATTCCCGCTGGAGGGACCGAGCAGCAGATTGTTAAAGCTACTCTTTATGGCGAAGAAGGAAGCGAGCAAAGCATTAAATTTACTTTGGAATATCGCGTGCAGGGCTCCAATGCCATTTTCCAGAAAGAGAGCAATTATCCCATTAAAATAAGTTCATCACCGGTCAATTTATTACTCAATGCTCCGAAAGAGACCAATGCCGGACAAACAATGACTTTTAACGTGAAAGTTTCATCCAACGCGCCCAAAGACGTCCCAAATGTGCTTCTCCAGATAGATTACCCGCCTGGATTTTTATACAAAAGTGCCAATCCGGATCCGACATATGGCAACAATGTTTGGCGCCTTGGGGATTTCCACACCGGCAGTGAGCGGACAGTCAGCGTTACCGGAGCGTTTTCGGGACAGAACGGCGAAGAACGCACGCTTCGGATATTGGCCGGCAGTCCGTCTCAAAGCGACGAAAAAACAGTCGGGGTTGTTTACAATTCAATTTTCCAGACCGTTGCCATTCGCCGGCCGTTTTTGGACGCGCAAATATCTTTAAACGGCAACTCGGGCGACAAAATCGCTATTCCCGGCGGACGCGAAGTGAGGGGATATATCTCTTGGAAAAACAATCTGCCGACGCGCGTCACGGACGCGGAAATAGACATTAAGTTTTCAGGCAATGCCCTGGACCGCGCTTCCGTTTCATCCCAGAACGGTTTTTACAATTCTTCGGAGAACACGATTGTCTGGAATAAGAACAGCATTCCCGATTTAAGGACAATTGAGCCGGGGGCCACCGGGCAGTTCCCATTCTCGTTTACGCCCATTCCGCTTTTCCAAGCTGCGTCCGGTCTTTTGAAAAATCCGGAAATTAATCTTCAGGTGACGGTAAAAGGAGATGTTAATACAAGCGACGGAAGCGGCGGAGCAATGTCAGTGACAACACAAAAAGGCGTCAGAGTTTCTTCGGATTTGCAGCTTCTTTCGCGGGCGGTATATTTCACCGGACCGTTTACGAACACCGGACCGATTCCGCCTGTTGCGGATAAAGAAACGACTTACGCCGTGCTTTGGAGCGTGACCAATTCGGCAAACGATGTGACGGGCGCAACAATAACGACGACACTGCCGCCGTACGTATCGTGGGCGAATCAGGTTTCTCCCGGAGCGGAAGATATTTCCTATGATGACGCAAGCCGCGCGGTGACATGGCGCCCCTCTTCGGTGGGAGCCGGTACGGGATATCAAAATCCGGCCCGCGAGGCGGCGTTTCAAATAAAACTGGTGCCGTCGCTTTCTCACGTGGGAAGCTCGGTGGGTCTTACCGGAGGGGTATCGCTCTTTGGTACCGACAGTTTCTCGGGAGAGCGCCTACAAAACACCAAAGATGCTTTAACGACGCTTTTAAACAGCGACCCCTATTTTAAATCAGGCAATGACATTGTTCAATCTTCGAAGTAATCCCGTAGTAGAAAATGGCATAGGGGTTCTAAAGATTTTTAAAATAGTAAAATGACAATAATTATAGATATAATGTAAAATTGTGGTAACGTAGCTTCCCAAAGAGTAATGCCATTTTCACTACGGGATAAATCAACTGGTTAAATGAAAAATTTGCCTGAAACAAAGTTAGATAAAATAGTGTCGCTATGCAAGCGGCGAGGTTTTTTGTATCAAGGTTCGGAAATATACGGCGGGCTGTCCGGCACGTTTGATTACGGCCCTCTCGGCGTGGCATTAAAGAACAACGTGAAAAATTTATGGTGGAAAATGTTTGTTGATGATAGGGAAGATATGTATGGTGTGGACGCGGCCATTTTAATGAACCCGAAGGTATGGCAGGCGAGCGGACATATCGGAGGATTCTCGGACCCTATGATTGAATGCCAGAAGTGCAAGAAACATTTTCAGGCCGACAACTTGGAAGACAAAAACAAATGTCCTCTATGTGCCGGTAAACTTGGCGCAGAGCGGCGTTTTAATATGATGTTTAAGACGAGCATTGGGGCGTCAGAAGACGAATCATCGGTTTCTTATTTGCGGCCGGAAACGGCCGGCGGCATTTTTGTCAATTTTAAAAATATTATTGACTCGTTTCATCCGAAATTTCCGTTCGGGATAGCCCAAATCGGCAAGGCCTTTCGCAATGAAATTGCTCCGCGTGATTTTATCTTCCGCCTCCGGGAACTTGAACAGATGGAAATAGAATATTTCATCCGCGAAAGCGATTGGGAAGCGGAGTTTGAAATATGGCGGAAGCATATGGAGGAGTGGATGGACGCAATAGGCATTGACCGCTCACATGTCCATGAAATTGAGGATCCCGCGGAAAACCGGGCCCATTATTCCAAACGCACGATAGATTTTGAATATGAATTTCCGTTCGGACAAAAAGAGCTTTATGGCCTGGCGTACCGCACCGATTTTGATTTGAGGAGCCATGCGAAAGGAAGCAGTGTTCCTCTTGAATACTATGACGATGCGACGGGAGAACGGTTCGTGCCGCATGTCATTGAGCCGTCGCTGGGCGTTGACCGGACGATTCTGGCGCTTCTTTGCGACGCTTATACCGAAGATGAAATGGATGATGAAATGAGGGTATATTTGAAGCTTCATCCTCGTATCGCGCCGGTAAAAGCCGCGGTGTTTCCGCTTTTGAAAAATAAGGAAGAGCTTGTTGCGAAGGCTCGCCTGGTGTACTCCGCGATCAAGAGCGAGATTGGCGCGGTTATATTTGATGACAATGGCAATATAGGCAAGCGCTATCGCCGGCAGGACGAAATCGGCACGCCGTATTGCGTGACTATAGATTTCGACACATTGGCCGACGACACCGTAACGGTCCGCCATCGCGACACGGGGAAGCAGGAAAGAATGCCGATTGGAGAACTCGCCGGTTTCCTCAAAAAAGTTATCTCATAAAAAACCCACCCGCCCGAGAACCGCCTTTTCTCTCAGAATACTCCGCCTGCTTTGCGAAATGGCTTTTGTTCGTATACTATATTGTTAATGGATAAACACTTTACCATGAGCATAAGTTGGGGAACGATGTTCCGCGCGGTTTTTGTGATACTTTTCTTTTGGGTTTTATATTTATTGCGCGATATAGTCCTCATTATTTTGACCGCGGTCATCATAGCTTCCGCCATTGAACCGGCAACCACTTGGCTCATGAAGTTCCGCTTACCGCGTGTCATATCCGTCATTATTCTGTTTGTTGCGTTTTTTGTAATATTTGCCGGTTTTTTCTACTTCTTCCTTCCTCCGCTTTTGGACGATCTTTCCGGGTTTTTCTCCTCAATTCCGGATTACCTGGAATCATTCAGCATTACCGGCAGTAAATCGTTATCCACCATTTTTGGACCGCAGGGAGTCATTGATGACCTCTCCGGAGCCACTCTTTCCCCGAAAGAGTTTATAGCCGAGCTTCAATCGAGCTTCTTCGGTTTCTCCGGCGGAATTTTCCACGGAGTGAACATAGTTTTCGGCGGGTTGCTTAGCTTTGTTTTAATCGTGGTCATCTCCTTCTATCTTTCAGTGCAGAAACAGGGAATTGAAAATTTTCTGCGCATTGTGACTCCGCTTCAGTATGAAATATATGTGCTTGATTTGTGGGCGCGTATGAGGCGCAAAATCGGCTTGTGGATGCAAGGCCAGATTATTTTAGGGCTTCTCATGGGTGTTTTCGTGTATTTGGGGCTGGCCATCTTGGATGTTCCATATGCTTTGTTTCTTGCCGTTTTGGCGGCTGTTTTTGAACTAATTCCCCTTTTTGGCCCTATTTTGGCGGCTGTTCCGGCCGTTATACTTGCTTTTGCCAATGACGGCGTGACATTAGGGCTTATGGTGATAGGTTTTTATGTCATCATGCAGCAGTTTGAAAACCACCTCATTTATCCGCTGGTGGTGCGGAAAGTCATAGGGGTGCCGCCGCTCATGGTCATTCTCTCCCTTATCATTTTCGGGAAACTCTTCGGTTTCCTGGGGCTTATCATTTCCGTGCCGGCCATTACCATGCTTTTGGAGATTGCCGATGACATTGAGCGCCGAAAAAAGAAAGCAACTCGCGGCGTGGCAGCTTGATATGAAAAAAGGTTTTTATATTACAACTACACTCCCGTATGTAAACGCGGAGCCGCATATCGGTTTTGCGATGGAGATTACACGCGCTGATACAATCGCCCGCTACCATAGAATTATGGGAGACGAGGTTTTTTTTAATACCGGAACCGACGAACACGGCGCGAAGCTTTGGAATGATGCTATAGAAGCAGGAAAAGACATAAAAGATTATGTAGATATGTATGCAGAAAAGTTTCGCGAGCTTTCTCCGTTACTCAATCTTTCAGTGGACAATTTCATCCGTACCACAGACCCTCACCACATTATTGCGGCGCAAGAGTTTTGGCGTAGGTGCCAAAAGAACGGCTTCATTTATAAAAAAAATTATGAAGGAAAATATTGTGTTGGCTGCGAGCTTGAGAAAACCAATTCCGAGCTTGAAAATGGGCGTTGTCCGATTCATCCCAACAAAGAGATAGAAATTATCAGCGAGGAAAATTATTTTTTCAAATTCTCAGCGCTTGAGAGTCAGCTCACGGAACTTTACGAGAAAAATCCGAAATTGGTTATCCCGGATTTTAGATTCAACGAGATGAGAACTTTTGTAAAAAGAGGCCTTAATGATTTCTCTATTTCACGACTGAAGTCAAAAATGCCCTGGGGCGTGCCGGCTCCGGATGACGATGAGCATGTGATGTATGTCTGGTTTGATGCACTTGTCAGCTATATTTCCGCTATCGGTTGGCCGGACAATGAAACGCAATTTAAAAAATGGTGGCCGGTGGTCCAGTTTGCCGGCAAGGACCAAGTGCGCCAACAAGCCGCCATGTGGCAAGCAATGCTTTTATCTATAGGGATAGAGCCATCAAAAAACATTATCATAAATGGTTTTATAAACAGTGGCGGACAGAAAATGTCAAAGTCATTAGGAAATGTCATTTCACCGTTTGATGTGGTTGATTTTTTCCGTAATGTTACTGATTTTCCCGAAGATGTTCTTCGTTTCGTTGTTTTGCATGACATATCGAGTTTTGAAGACGGGGATATAACGATGGATTCCATAAAAGAGTCATATAAAGTTAATTTGCAGGACGGCTTGGGAAACCTAGTAAGTCGTGTTATGAAGCTGGCAGAAACCTATCTTTCTGAACCTATTGAAAAACCAAATATTGAAGGGACTCTTCCGTTCGAACACAGTCAATATTTAGACAGATTTGAATTTAATCAATACATGCGATATGTGTGGGAGTATATTCACCTTCTTGATAAACGCATTAATGAAACCGAACCGTTTAAGGTAGTAAAGACAAATTTAGAGGAGGGTAGAAGCATTATTAAAGTACTGCTACAAGAACTTTATGTTATTGCTAACTCTTTGAGTCCTGTATTACCAAAAACTAGCGAGAAAATAAAAAAATGTATAGAGGAAAACAAAATGCCCGAAAAACCCCTTTTCCCAAGGATTGAAAAGTAATATGCGGTTTTTTGACGCTCACTCGCATATACACGGCAAAGAATTTGATGCTGACCGGAGCGATGTGCTCGGGCGCATGCGCGCCGCGGGAGTATCAACCATAACCGTAGGAACATATCTGGAGAGTTCAAGAAAGGCGGTGGAACTTGCGGAGAAAGAACCGGATATTTGGGCGACCGTGGGGCTCCATCCCACGGACACGTCGGAGCCGTTTTATGAAAGCGAATATAGAAAGTTGGCCGAGCACGAACGTGTTGTCGCCGTTGGCGAATGCGGACTTGATTATTTTTGGCAGAAAGAGCCAGCGGGAAGGAAGCTAGAACGGGAAAATTTTTCCAAACAGGTGGAACTCTCTCTCGCCGTTAAAAAGCCGCTTATGATTCACAGCCGTCCGTCGCGGGGGACTTTTGACGCGTATGAAGATATTTTGGATATTCTAACTTCCAATTTCCAATCTCAAATTTCCAATCTCAGCGGTAATGTTCATTTTTTTGTCGGAAATGAGAATATAGCCAGGCAGTTTTTGGATATCGGTTTTACTATGTCCTTTACCGGCGTCATTACCTTTGCCCGCGACTATGACGAGGTCATAAAATATATTCCCCTTGAATCAATTCTTTCCGAAACCGATTGTCCGTATGTGGCGCCGGTGCCGTATCGCGGCAAGCGCAACGAGCCGGCTTTCGTGGTGGAGGCAGTTCAGGCAATCGCCGATTTGAAGGGAATTCCCCTTGAGCTTGTTTCGGAAGCCATCTTTGAGAACACTCGGCGGGTTTTTAATTTGTGATATACCGAACATGCATTTAGTGTTTTCCGTTTGAACGAGGATTTGCTTTTTAAAAACATTGCGCAGGGCGGCGGCATGAGCATAGCAATTCGCCAGCTAGGCGAATATGCGCGTTTTTAAAAAGCATGTCCGAGTGGCTTTTTTGACTTTAATTCGGGCCTTTGCTAGTATGAGCCGATACGAATTTTGCTATGACTGAAGCAAACAATAAAGAAAATAAAATCTACGAAGTCGGCTATCTTTTGGTGCCCGAACTTGCCGAGAGCTCTGTTGCCGAGGAGGTCGGGAATTTGAAATCGCTTATTTTGGATACTTTGGGCGGGACGGAGATTACAAGCGAAATGCCTAAGGCAATTGAACTGGCCTACGGAATGGAGAAACGCATTGGCTCAAAAAAAGAATTGTGTACGCGGGCGTATTTCGGCTGGATAAAATTTGAACTTCCGCGCGATAGAATCGGAGAAGTGAAATCGGCGCTTGAAAAGAACAATAAGATTATCCGCTTCCTTATTATTGGAACGGTGCGCGAGAATACTATGCTGGTGAAGAAAATTCTTGCCCGTCCGAGCGACGCAGCGGTGCATAAGAGTAAGGAATTACATGGAGTTCCAGCAATGTCCGAGGAGGAATTGGATAAAACAATAGAAGAATTAGTGATAGAGTAAGCGAGTTGGCCCGCCGTATTCGGCGGTTGCCAAACCTTACCCAGCACTCAGTAGACAAAAATTAGACGCAGAGTGATAATAGACTATTCCTAGAGATTTGAGTTATATTTATCATAATTTACTGAGTGCTGGGCGGCGATTTTTGTAGTCGCTCTGCTCCTCAAAAATCAGCCATGTACGTCAATAAAGCATTACTATACGGCAACCTAACCCGCGATCCGGAATTGAAATCCCTTCCTTCCGGGTCTAAGGTATGCAGTTTTTCCGTGGCCACCAATCGCGTATGGAAATCGCAGGACGGTTCAAAAAAGGAAGCTGTCGATTATCACAATATCGTTGTATTCGGCAGGCAGGCGGAAACAAGCGCGCAGTATTTGCACAAAGGTTCGGGTGTTTTCATTGAAGGAAGAATACAGACAAGGAGCTGGGAACAGGAAGGTCAGAAAAAATACCGCACCGAAATTGTTGCCGACCGCGTTCAATTCGGTCCGCGTCCGGGCGGAGGAACGGGAAACGGAACGGGAAATGCGCCTTCCACGAAGCAGGCCTCGGCTACGGAAGAAGTCCCCGCGATAGATTATCCCGAAGAAGATATTAATCCGGAAGATATACCATTTTAAGCGAATTGGCCCGCCGTACTCGGCGGTCGCCAAACCTTAACCCCGCCCTTTCTTTGCATAAATGATTAAATATGTTAGATTATTGGGGTTAAAGTTTAGCTAAAAAATAAAATAAATTTAGACAGAGAAAGGGCGGGGTGGTGATTTTTATAGTCGCTCCTCTCCTTAAAAATCAACCACATGAAGAAACCCTGCTATTTTGACTCAAATAACATAAAGCATATTGACTATAAAGAAGTGGAACTTCTAAAGAAGTTTATCAATCCTCACGCCCGCATGGTTTCAAAGAAGAGAAGCGGCGTGTCCGCCAAAAATCAGCGCAAACTTGCTACCGCCATCAAGCGCGCAAGGTTTATGGGACTTTTGCCGTTCGTTTCAAGGTAATAAGCGACAAATAACATTTAATAAAAACCGCCGAATGGCGGTTTTTATTAAATGTTTACTCTTTCAGTATATTCTCCCGTTTCCGTATTGATGCGGACAACATCACCTTCCTCAACAAATAAAGGAACAGAAACCACCGCGCCTGTTTCGAGCGTTACTTGCTTACCGCCGCCGGAGGCGGTGTTGCCCTTTATGGCCGGCGGGGCGTCTTTGACTTTCAGCTCAATTTTAATAGGAAGCTTGATTCCTATGATTTTTGATTCTTCATCATCGTCGGTAAAAGTCAAAGCGTCAACGACGGTGTTGCCTTTCAAAAATTTCGCCTGCGCCCCGATAAGCGATTCTTCAAGCGAAAATCTTTTGCTCGGGTCATTTACTTCCGAAAAAACATATTCTCCCCGGTTCGCGTAAATGAATTTTATCGGCCGCTTGGAAATGTCAGCTTCCCGTACTTTATCGGATGCGTGAAAGGAAACGGAAACGACTCTGCCGGAGAGAAGGTTCCGAAGTTTTGTCTGATTTTGCGGTTTTCTCTGCTGGGTACGGGCGACATGATACTCTATGACCTCAAACGGTTCATTATTATAGACAATATATTTCCCCGGCCTGATTTCGTTGTATTCTAACATCCCATTAGAAGTTCATTTATTACTAATATTTAAGATTTCTAATTTTTGCGTATCCGCCTAACGGCTCCGCTTAAAGTATTACAACTTTTTTCTTTAACTTCTAACGGGACAAGTAATACGGCTTATTCTAGCCGTTTTTTGAATTATTGCAAATTTTCGGTTTGACAAAAAGGTCCGACTCGTAATACTGTGGGCAGGGAGAATCAACCGTCAAGAAAGGAGGTATTTTATGGCGGAGATCTCACAACTCAGGCAAGTTCTTAAGTGGATTCACCAACGGCAGGAGAAGTGCTGCACTGTTGTAGCCCAACTGCTTCAAGGGCAACTAAGCCCCAGAGAAGCGGCTCATGAGCTCTTCGGAGCAAGAAAAGAAGGCAAAAAAGAAACAGAGGAAGAAATTTGGGAAAGGGTTACGGAAGAGGTGCGCTGTTTTTTCCTGATGCTTTGTTGTGGCAACGAAGTCGCGGCTGATTTGGTCGCGGACCTTCTAGGTGGAAGTGTAAAGCCCAAGGATGCTGAAAGAAAACTCCTCCCCGAAATAGAGGAACAGTGCGGGTGCCTAAGGGCTTCCATTCTGGATAAGCCAAAAATCCGATGTTGCTGTTGCGAAGAAAAACTTGAAGTGGCTGCGTAATACCGATAAAAGGGAACCGCAGCCCTTTTTTATTGCTTATCAATCACCAAAAAACGCCCTACGGGGCGTTTTTTGGTGTAGTATTTACCGTTGCAGCGAGGATGAATGGAGTGATAAACAAATAACCCGCCGAAGTTTTGCTAAGCAAAATTTAGGCGGGGGAATAACCGCGAGTACCGCAAGCGTTGCGTTGGTACCGCGCCGCTTACGGTGCGGTTACTCATTTGTTTTTTCCTTCCTCGGCCAGCTTTTTCTTAATTTCCTTTTCTATTTCGTTAGCCAGTTTGTGGTTTTCCCGGAGGAATGTACGCGTGGCGTCGTAGCCGCGGCCCAATTTTATTTCGTTGCTCCCTTTACCGGCGGGCAGATATTCGTAGCTCGCGCCCGATTTTTTAATAAGGCCGAATTTCTCGCCTAAGGCTATAAGCTCTCCCTCTCGCGAGATTCCTTCGTTATAGATGATGTCAAATTCCGTTGATTTGAAGGGCGCGGCCGCTTTATTTTTGACCACCTTCACCCGCGTGCGCGCCCCGACCGATTCGTCCCCCTTCTTTATCTGGGCGATGCGGCGGATATCAAGGCGGACGGAAGTGTAAAATTTGAGGGCCTTGCCGCCGGGCGTGGTTTCGGGATTGCCGAACATCACGCCAATCTGCATTCTTATCTGGTTAATGAAGATAACGACCGTTTTGGATTTGGCGGTAATGGCTGTCAGTTTGCGGAGTGCCTGCGACATTAGCCGGGCCTGTTTGCCGACGTGCTGGGCGCCCATGTCTCCCTCAATCTCATCTTTGGGAGTGAGAGACGCGACTGAGTCAATGACAACGACGTCTATTTTCCCCGAGCGCACCAAGGACTCCACGATTTCAAGCGCCTGTTCGCCGGTATCCGGCTGGGAAATGAGAAGCTCGTTGATGTTTACGCCGAGCTTCTTGGAATATTCGGGGTCCATGGCGTGTTCGGCGTCCACAAACGCGCAAATTCCGCCTTTCTTCTGGGCCTGGGCAATTACGTGGAGCGTAAGAGTTGTCTTACCGGATGATTCCGGACCGAAGATTTCAATAATTCGTCCGCGTGGCAGTCCTCCGACTCCGAGCGCGTGGTCAAGCCCGATTGAGCCGGTCGGAATGGAGTCAATTCCCACTTTCGGCTTATCGCCTAATTTCATAATTGCCCCTTCGCCGAACTTAGTTTGAATTTCTTTAATCGTATCGTCTATTGTCGCTCCGATTACTCTCGCTTCTTTCTTTTCTTTTTTGCCGAAGGCCATATATCTTTGTTTCCCCTTAATGATAAATTATTTTTTAATTAATCTTTTTTACAACAGAGCGTTAAATTGTGAACTGCTTGCCCCGTAGTGAGCTTTGCTCTACTACTGGGGTTAATTTTTATTTACTGTTAATTGAAGCACCAATTCCGTTTTTTTGCCGAATTTATCCTGCCCTTTAAGGGAAAGTATATTATATCCCGGCGAAAGCGCCACCGTCTCGGAAAAATTTCCCTGCTCATCAATGAATATGGGCCGGTCGTTTAGGGAAAGGGAGGAAACGTTCTTTGCCGTACCGCGGATAATCTCCGTACTTGTTCCCACGGTTGTTCCGTTTTGCGGAGTTGATACGGCGATAACAGGCCCTTCCAAAAGATTGCGCATTTTGAAGTAACCGTAACCGCCGACGGCAAGTATAATAAACGCAATGAGACCGATGCCAAAATAAAGTTTTCGCTGGTCAGCAAGCGTCATGAAATAGGATTATCTTCATACGTTTGAGCCGCAGAAGCCCCGTCTTTAATGAGGACCTCGCGCGGCTTGGCTCCTTCGCCTGGCCCGACAACGCCGCGTTCTTCAAGCATATCAACCAAGCGCGCGGCGCGGGCGTATCCCACTTTCAGTTTTCTCTGAAGATACGATGACGACGCCTTGCCAGCCCTGATGACCGCTTCCCGCGCCTCTTCGTAAAGGTCGTCATCATCGTCAAGGCCAGCATTATCATCCATAGACGCTTCAAAAATGGATTTGTTCGCGGAAACGGTTCCGTTTGAAATCTCTACTTCGTCCGGCAACATGTCTTTGTAGCGGTTAATCAAGAATTTTACGACCCGTTTCACTTCATCTTCCGATATAAAAGCCGACTGCATTCGTTCGGGCTTGGACATGTCTCCGGATAAGTAGAGCATATCGCCCGCTCCGAGAAGTTTTTCCGCTCCGCCGGTGTCCAAAATCGTGCGCGAATCGATTTGAGAAGAGACCTGGAGAGCGATACGGGAAGGAATATTCGCCTTGATTAAGCCGGTGATAATGTCCACGCTTGGGCGCTGAGTGGAAAGAACGAGATGGATGCCGACGGCTCGCGACATTTGCGCCAGCCGCACAACGGCTGCTTCAAGTTCGCGCGGGTATGTCGCCATGATGTCGGCGAGTTCGTCAATGATAATGACGATATAAGGCATTTTCTCGGGCAATTCGGTAAATTCGTCATTAATACCGGTTTTTTTCTCGCGGGCCGCGCGGTAAGCCGGCACGACGACATTTTCGTGGTATGACTCAATATCGCGGACAGTTTCCGCTTCCAATATATCGTAGCGCCGTTCCATTTCTTTGGCGGCCCATTTGAGTGCCAAAATCGCTTTCTTGGCGTCGGTGATGACCGGCGTTAAGAGAGGAGGCATTTTGTTGTACAGAGTGAGTTCCACGCGTTTCGGGTCAATCAGAATAAATCTCAAATCCTCGGGAGAATTTCGATAGAGAAGGGAAGTGATGAGGGCGTGAATAGTTACTGATTTTCCGCTGCCGGTAGTGCCGGACAAAAGCAAGTGCGGCATTTTGGCTAAGTTGCCGAAATGCGCTTTACCGGAAACGCCGCGCCCGAGCGCTACTAAAAGCGGTTTGCCGCCCTGCGCGAATTTTTCATCCGAGAAAAGTGTGGCCAGCCCCACGGTCGCCTTCACGGTGTTTGGTATTTCAATGCCGACCAGCGACTTGCCCGGAATGGGCGCTTCAATGCGAATTGGGTGCGCGGCAAGCGCCAAGGAAAGGTCATTTTGGAGTCCGACGATGCGCGACAATTTTACCCCCTCGGCGGGTTTCAAAGAGTAGCGCGTGATCGTCGGTCCGATGGAGATTTCATCCATCTCCACGTCAATGCCAAAGTTCTGGAGCGTGCGCTTGATGATGTTGGCGTTTGCTTTGATATCGCCGACACCGGGTTTCCCGCTGTCTTTTTCCAAAAGTGACAAGGGGGGAGGAGAGAATTCTTCGGCAAGCATCCGAAGCCCGCGGGGTCTTATGAGAATTTCATCCTCTTCCTTTTTGCTCAAATCTTTGCTCGACGGGAAGATATTCGCAAGCAGTTGTTTTTTATCCGCCTCCGGTTCCATTTGTATTTCCTCCGGTATCAGAACATTCCCCATCAATTCCTCATCCTCTCTCCCGTCTTCTTTTGAATTTTTGAACCATCGCCAAAATGTGAAGTGATTCAATTTTGGGCGGGCGTCAAACATGATAATAAGCGAGATGATAAAGAGCGCCAGAAGAAAAACAAAACTGGCATAAAAATCAAACAGGTAGAGGAACGGGTAGGCGATTGACGCGCCTACGATACCGCCGGAATTACCTCCTATGGAGAGATGAATCAAGCTGATGCCGGACAGAAAGAAAAAAAGCGAACCGAAGAAATTTGACGCGACAAAATGCGGGCGCACCGAGCGAAGGAAAGAAACGGAAAGAAGCACCAAGAGGGAAGGAATAAGGAAGTAGCCGACACCGAAAAGCCGGGCCAGGAGTTCATATACGGTATTTCCGGCGGGACCCGCTTTGCCGAAGTAGGCGAGGAGGAAGAATAAAGCAACCACGAAAAATATGATGGAAAAGACGCCGTATTGGGTTTCTTCTTTAAGTTCCGAAAATCCCGTATGAAAGGAGTTTTTTCTTACCGTGGATTCTTTCCCCCGCTTATTCTTTTTAGTCATCCCGTTAGTAGAATTTCAATTTGTTAAATCTTTCGACTTTTTAAAAATTCTTGTAACCTAATTTTTAGCAACCTTCTGCCTTGTGTTGTTTTTAGATAACCTTCTCGTCTCTTGGCGTCACTCTTGTTCAAACAGGTCTCGTAGTAAATGATTTTCCATGGCCTATACCGCCTTGTCGAAAGATTTAACCCTTGATTATGTTCTACAATTCTCTTCTTTAAATCATCGGTATAGCCAATATAAAGGTCTTTATCTTTCTTGCTTTGTAAAACGTAAGTATAGAACATAATCGAACTGAAATTCACTACGGGATTAGTCCGGTAGTGAATTTGGCGATTACTTTTGCGCTTTTGGCGCATCGTCAAATTCTACTACCGGATTTTTAAAATTATAACATAAGCATAGTCCATAAAGTTTATAAAGTCCTTACAATATACGAAGTAACGAATAAACTACGAATGACTACGAATTTATTCGTAACAATTCGTAACTAATTCGTTATTTCGTAACTCATATGAACTTTTGACTTTGTTTTTGTCCCATATATAATGGACACACTTAAGGTAAAATCTTTAAAGGACAATATGGAAAAGGAAAAGGACACATCGCAAAATAATCTTGGCCATAAAGGACAAAACATACCCTTGGAACAGGGAAAATCTTCATTGCCCGCCCCTGAATATTTTCGGGAGAATAAGGCCGAAACTGTTAAATCCGGCGGGATAGGTATTTCAATTGCCAGAGCGGAAAAGATTGTTGCGGCAACCTATATGGTCACAAGTTTTTTGCCGGATTCGGATTCCCTTAAAGCCGAAATACGCGGGCGAAGCACGAATCTTCTTTCGGATTTTTATTCCTCACGGACAGCATCTTTTTATGAACGGGCCATTCATTACGAAAAGATTGCCGGCGCCACCCGCGATATAATCGGATTTCTCTTTATCGCTTTTTCGGTAAATTTCGTTTCCGAAATGAACTATTCAATATTAAAAAAGGAGTATGAATTATTGGCCGAAAAGCTTGAGTTCTCGGATGAATTACGAACTATCCGCAGAAATACCCGTCCGCTGACAAATGACTTTTTTACTGCCGATGAAGAAGGATTTTCTTTGTTTTCTGACGCGGGCACCGGCAATAAAAATAAGGATATTTATAAAGGACAAGATAATATAAAGGACAAAGAAAACGACATACCGTCCTTTATAAAAAAAGAGCAGAAATTTTCTATAAAGACACTTAAGGACAATGGTTATAAGAAAAAAGATATTTTTTCAACCGACTTAAAGAATGAGAGAAAAGATAATATTTTGAAGATTATCAGAAAAAAAGGTGATGTTACCATAAAGGACATTTCGTCGGTGATTTCTGGGTGTAGCGAGAAAACCATCCAACGAGAGCTTTTGGTTCTCGTTTCTCTCGGTGTCCTTAAGAAAGAAGGAGAAAAGCGCTGGAGTAAGTATTCTCTGGTCTAGGAGCCGGCTGGTGGCTGATAAAGTAGTCGGCAGAGGAAGTGGTATTTGCTCCCAATTTGATTAAAAACTAGGGTTTTAGCTGAGAGCGGAAAAAGATTAATTATTACTACATTACTATTTCACCTTGTCAAATAAGGATTTATTGACCCCAGTAGTAGAGCAAAGCTCACTACGGGGTCAATCCGGTAGTGATTTTGGCAAGGCGCGAAGCGTGTAGGCCACGACTGTGGCCTACTTTGTCAAAATCTACTATCCGGATTGACTTGAGTCCCCATTTTGTCTAAAATGGAAGCACGATAACTAGAAAGCAAAAATGGCTTAAATAAAGCCCTTTTTAGTTATCCACAACAATATTGCGGTATCTAGCCGCAAATGTACTATAATAGGCAATAGGTTTCGGTGAGTGCCATCGCATTTGCCGATAAGTGTGTTAGCTCATAGTATATTGCGGCAAAGGATGAACGGATGACGTTCGTTGAAAATTACATAGCAGATAAATAGCAGAAAAATTACGGTAACATTTGTATTGGTGCCAATGCCAGATTAAGGCACGTTTAATTCTTGATAACTAACCCAATTAGGTCTT
Source organism: uncultured Candidatus Saccharibacteria bacterium (assembly GCA_964366065.1). Lineage (GTDB taxonomy): Bacteria > Patescibacteriota > Minisyncoccia > Phycocordibacterales > VMEP01 > JBAZYZ01. The sequence continues at coordinate 16,986 of CAYISF010000002.1, forward strand.
AAAAAAATCTTTTGGGATTGAGTAATAATCGCACGAAACATATTAGCGACGTCGAACCTAATTTATTCGTGCATCGTGATTCTCGCTCTATGGATTTTCCGTAAGTGAGGATTATTAGTTTAGAAGTAATTTATGAGTAAAACTTTAAGAAATAATTTTGCTCTCGCGGCAGTTGCCATCCTTGGCATCGCTCTCGTAGCGGTGTTGGTAGGAATAACAACGGCAGTGATTGCAAACGCAGCTACCTACAACTTCACGCAAAACTTGAAGATGGGTATGTCCGGCTCTGATGTCATGCAACTTCAGCAAATGCTGAACATGAGCGCTGACACGCAAGTGTCGGCATCAGGCGCGGGTTCTCCCGGAAGTGAAACGTCGTACTTCGGTTCTTTAACCAAGGCGGCAGTCATTAAGTGGCAGGAGAAAAATGCGGCTGCTGTTTTGACTCCGGTAGGTTTGTCAACCGGAACCGGTTACTTTGGTCCTTCATCTCGCGCTTTCGCGAACGGTGTAGCAACAACAGGAGGAACGGTTTCAACTGTCTCCGGTTGTACATCCACGGTGGGTTACAGCCCGACCACCGGCCAGAAGTGCGACAGCGGAGTGTCCACAGTCCCGACAACGGGCGGCGCGCTCTCAGTTGCAGCGGCGTCACAGCCGGGAAACGGCTTGTTCGTTCAAAACGCGGCTAGAGCTCCTTTCACCAGAGTGACTTTCACTGCCGGCGCAAATGACGTCACAGTGAGTGGCATCACGGTTGAAAGAGTCGGCGCGGCGGTTGACTCTGTTATCGCCGGTATCGTCCTATTGGATGAAAACGGCATACAGCTCGGCATCGCCAAGACATTGAATTCAAATCATCAGACCACGGTCGGCGACCCGTTTGTCGTCAAGGCGGGAACATCCCGCACCATGACCATCGCGGGCAACGCGGCGGCAGCGCTTACGAATTACGCCGGCCAGGTTGTGGCACTTCAGGTTAACGCGGTCAACACCAGCGGCACGGTTTCCGGTTCGCTTCCGATTGTCGGGGCGTATCACACCGTGAACGCATCGCTTACGATTGGTACGGCTCAAATGGCCATTTCGTCATATGACCCGAGCACTGCTCAAACAGGCGTAAGCATCGGTACGACCAATTATCGTTTCGCCGGCGTCCGCATCACCGCGGGCTCATCGGAACAGACCCGCGTGAAATCAATTCGCTGGAACCAGACCGGTTCGGCGGGTTCGGGAGACCTGGTCAATGTCATGACCTATGTTGACGGTACGGCTTATCCGACGACAGTGTCCTCGGACGGCAAGTATTACACGGCGGTCTTCGGTTCAGGCATTGTCATTGACAAAGGCCTTTCCAAGGATTTCTACGTTCAGGGCGACATAGTCGGCACCAGCGCGGCCAGTAGAACCATAGAGATGGATATTTACAAGGCCACGGATGTCAACGTAACGGGCGAGACCTACGGCTACGGCATTACGCCTACAGCCCCGACTACGGCAACTGCCAACACTAACTCTCAATTCACGACAGGTACGCCGTTCTACAGTGCCTCTGTCATCACAGCGTCTGCGGGCTCGGCGACTTCCATTCAGAAGTCAATCAGTGTCGCGGCTCAAAATATAGCCGTGAATGTTCCCAATCAGGTGCTCGGCGGATTTGATGTTGATTTCAAAGGCGAGCCGATTTCGGTCGCGTCTTTGCCTATCACCATCGCTACGACAACATGGGGGACGGGTACTCAACTTACCAACGTCTCCATTTACGGACCTAACGGAAATGTAGTTGCCGGTCCGAAAGACGGGGACAATAGTCTTACTTCCGGCCAGACATATACCTTCACGGACACGATAACCTTCCCAATCGGCAAGGGTACTTACACCATTAAAGGTAAAATCCCGTCCGGCGTTTCAAACGGCGCTACGGTTATTGTTTCAACCACGCCTTCAAGCTGGTCCAGCATAACCGGTCAGACGACAGGTAATACTATTGCCTTCACGACTGGCAACTTCGCCATGAACACCATGACAGTAAGGGCGGCTTCGCTCGAGGTTACGCTTTCGGCTAGCCCGGCGGCTTCAACGATTGTCTCGGGAAGCCAAGGGGTCACGATGGCAAACTACGTGTTTGACGCGTCGCAATCCGGTGAAGACGTGCGCTTCTCATCTGTCGCGCTCACCATTACAGGCACGGCGGCGAACTTGACCACCTGCCAGATATGGGACGGCGCTGCCGCTTTGAACACCGGTTCAAACGTGATAGCAACCGCGAATCCGATGACATTCACCTTTGACTCATCGCTCACAGTAGCCAAGGGCACGGTGAAGACATTGGCGCTAAAATGTAACATCGTTTCAACCGGTACCGGTACCCACCTGTGGGGTATTACCACCACCGCCACCAACCCGACAGTGACAGGCGTGACATCATCGGCAAGCGTTACGCCAACCGTCGGTTCAACCGGCGCGGTCGGCACGGTTACCGGCCAGACATTGACGTTGAGCACGACAGGCGGTACGCTTGTTGCTTCTCAGCACGCCACATCCCCGACCTACGCGGTAGTCGCGGCAGGTTCCACGGGTAATATTGTCGGTGTCGTCAATCTCAAGTCCACGAACGAAAATATCAATCTGACTAAGCTTGGTCTTTTGCTCACGGGCAACTTGGGAGACGTCGGTAATGTGAACGTTTACGACGGCTCTACCCTGGTAGGCAATGCCACATTTACGGGCAATAACGGAAACGCGACTTCAACGTTCGCGACCCCCGTTGTTATCGTAAACGGCGTTGATAAGCAGTTGACTCTAAAGGCGGACTTCGGCGTCATTGGCTTTAACCAGCCGGGCACACCAGGTCGTCTTGTAAAAGTTGACTTCGCTTCGGCTGAAGGCACGGGCGTCAGTTCTGGATTGACGATTAACGGCACCGGTTCTACCGGTTTCGCCGGTTCCCGTCTCCAGAAGACCTACCCGGTCATCACTTACTCAACGGTTAGCGGAGTAGCCCAGAACGGTTCTAACGACCTCTTGGTCGTGAACGTTGCGGCTAACACCTCCGGAGACGTAACGATGAACAAACTGACCTTCACGCTTTCTACGACAACGGTTGCGACCTTGACGGCAGCTGGTGGCTTCACCTTTACCGGTCCAAACGGTAACGTCGGAAGCTCCACGCCTAAGTTAAGCAACACGACCGCGGCTGCTCCGGACATCTATGTGTACTTTGACTCCAACTCCAACACCAACGACAGAACGATTGGTGCCGGAACTAGCAAGTCGTACACATTGCGTTACACCAACCTGTCTTTGACCGGTACGAATACGACCGGTTCAGTCAGCGTTGGTTTGAAAGCGGACACTGCTTATCCGACATTCCCGGGTTCCTATCTTATGGGCTCGACATCGGTGGCAGTAAGTCCTATTTCCGATCTGATGGCCTCGAGCATTATCTGGTCACCAAACTCGACGTCCACAGCGACGACGACGCTTGAGGACTGGACGAACGGTTACGGTTTGGGCGGATGTTTCGCTCTCTCCGGTCTCGGCCAGAATTGTACAGCTCGTACGATTGCCAAGTAAATAATTATCCAAGGGCTCCCCTTGGATAACGGATCAAAGTTCTCAGCTTCTTGTGATTCGGATTCTGATTCAGAAATGATTTAGTTCCGAATAGCTGCCAAAACCCCACCCTCTTAATTGAGAGTGGGGTTTTTGGTTTGCCCCTTTCCAAGGGGAGCCCTTGGAAATAAAATATGCTTGTTATATAATGGTTTTATGGAAAGAAAATTTAATTTCTCCGTGGGTGAGTTTTATCACATCTATAATCGTGGTAACAATAAATCAATCATCTTTTTAGATAATACTGACAGGAAACGTTTTCAGAAACTTTTGTTTGTGTGCAATAACACAAGACCCATGGTCTTCAAAACAATCCAAGGGCTCCCCTTGGATAAAATAAAAAGAGAGGAAACGCTGGTTTCTATAGGGGCATACTGTCCTATGCCCAATCATTTCCATTTGCTTTTATACGAGAAAAAAGAAGGCGGTATCAGCATGTTTATGGAAAAACTTCTTACTGCTTATTCTATGTATTTTAACAAGAAGAATAGTAGGACAGGAAAGTTATTTGAGGGGGTTTTTAAGGCGACCCACGCGAACAATGATAGATATCTTAAGTATCTTTTTTCATATATCCACCTTAATCCGATAAAAATTATTGACCCGCATTGGAAAGAAAACGGCATTTCTGACCGCGGAAAAGCGCAAAAATATCTTGAGAACTATCCTTACTCAAGCTATCTTGACTATTTGGGTCGTGTACGAGGGGAAAATTTGATTTTGAACAAGGAAGCTTTTCCGGAATATTTTGAAAGTTTTAAAGAATTTGAACAGTTCATTGACGATTGGATGTCATTTAAAAACGATGAAGAATAATGGTAAAATTTTCCAAGGGCTCCCCTTGAAAAAGAATTGCCTAAAATTCATGATTTGCTAACATAGCGGGTATGCGGAAAAATATCATTTTAATCGTTATCGTGGCTATTTTAGCGGTATCTACCGCCTTACTCATCGTTCGTGATTTTCGCAAGGCAACCGCGCCCGTAATTACCCAAACGACCCCGATTCAGGGCGAGAATCCCTCCGACATCAAAGTTGCGCTTAAGGGGGCGGAAAATGTGAGCCAAATTAGCGGGGTTTCTGCTACAAAAGGGCAGCCAAATCTGCCGTTACCGCTTGTGCCGAATCTTGACCGGCCAATCGCGTTTAAGGGCGATTTTTCCGGCGAGATGAAAAGCCAAATCAGCGCCCGAGCCGCCGAACTCTCCGGTCTTTTAAAGAAAAATTCCGATTCTCTCGGTAACTGGCTTGATTTGGGAGTGCTTCGGAAAACGATAGGCGATTACGACGGCGCGCGCGAAGCGTGGGAATACGCCAATGCCATCCGCCCGGGCAATTACGTATCTTTCAGCAATCTGGGAGATTTGTATCATTACTATATTAAGGATTATCCGAAAGCTGAGGAGAATTTGCTTCAGGCCATAAAGAACGAACCAAGCCATATTGGGTCTTACCGCGCTCTGGTGGATCTATATACTCAGTCATACACGGAGAAACTGGGCGAGGTTCCGAGTGTTCTTTCCGACGGTCTCAAAAAAAATCCGGATAATTACGACCTTCTCATTATGTTCGCTTCTTATTACAAAAATGCGGGTGATAAAGTAAACGCTATTTCTTACTATAATAAGGCCATAGCTGTGGCCGATAAATTTGGACAATCGGCTATGAAGCAGACACTGCTGGACGAGATAAAAAATCTTAGCCAATAACATGTTTAATAAAACTTTTTTTAAATTTCTATTTGGCTTCGCGGCCATCATTGCCGTCGGCCTTATCGGAGTCGTTGTTTCAGAGGTATATTCCGGGAGCGGCGGCAGTGTTAAGCAACTTATTGCCAGTTTTTTCCACTGATTTTTTCGGACCACATATGGTATAGGGGAGAAATATTTTCTACTGTATATTTTCCGCGCCGTATATTTTTACGCTTCTAAATCTCTTCTTGTCTTGGTATAATATATGAGACAGAAGCCTCAATAATGGAAGACGAAAAAAGATTAAGTAAAATTCGTAAAGTATTTATTACCGTTGTCTTTTTACTGGTTGTTTTTTTCGTCCTCTTGTCAAACAGCCAAACACTTAGTCAGATGGTTGGTAATTTTCTTGCAAACACTATTTCTCGTCCCAAAACTATTGAAGTATTCAATCCAAAAGTAGAAAAGACCACGCTCTTGAAAGGGGACGAGCTAAAAGAGTTTCTCAAGTCCGACGATGATTTGGCTCCACTGATACGCCAAATAGTGGCTTCTTCGTCGGCAACAATCAAGCCAAAACCTGAATGAAATATTTAATCAAAGGATTATTATCGCTCCTGTTTGCCGCATTTTTCTTTTTGCCTGGAAACGCCTCCGCGGGAACGCTCCAATCCATAAGTCTTAGCCCGCTCAATAATACTAGCCCGACTACTGTCAGCGGAACATATAGCCACTTCGCGTGGACAGGCAGTTGTAATCATCCTACATACTTAATGTACAGAATTGACGGGGTTCCGAATCCCGGGGCTAATATGTATGGCGTACTTCCCGCAAGTCCTGGTACAGGTTCTTTCTCTTTTAATATAGGACCGCTTTCCGCCGGTTTGCACACTATCCAGATTATAATTTCCAGGATAGGTGACGGTGGGACATGTATTTCTTCAGAGTTCTATAACCCGATATCTTTTACGATTACCGCCACTCCGCCCGGCGCGATTCCCATTGTTGATATTCTTCTAAACAGCCAACAACAGAATTTAACCGTTAAAGCGGCTTATGTTAGCGGCGTCGCTTATAATGAACCTTTTACACTGCAGTTGCCGGTTCTTAATTTTCCAAAATTTACTTTTTCGTGGTATTACGAATGGCAAACTATTTTACCTCCCGCGGCATATGCGGCAACAAATGATTATAGTTCTTACACTAACCCGGTTACCATCACCTCCAATCTTCCGGTTTGTTTCTATACTTACTGTCTTAAGAAAGAGCTGTACGCCAACCCCAGTGTCTTTCCAAGAACGGTGATGCTTAGCGTATATGCGAAGACCCAAGATTTTTTTTCTACTCCCCCGTTTCAAATATACACTTCGTCCGTGGTGACCAGATATGTAACCTTCGTTCAGGCGTCGCCGCCGACGATTAGCATAAGCGCAAACCCGACTTCTGTGCCATACGGAAGTTCAACTACACTAACTTGGTTAAGTACTGACACTATGTCCTGCAGCGGGAGCGGAGGCATCTTTTCTGGTTTAAAAGCACTTTCCGGTTCTGAAGTAATCCCAAATCTTACAACTTCCACAACATATATAATTACTTGCCTTGGTATTGACCAAAGTGGTGTTTCTTCTTCTGTTTTTGTCAGCGTGATTCCCCCGCCTCTCCCTACGATTAGCATAACCGCGATTCCCGCCAGTATTCCTTATGGAGATACATCTACCTTAAACTGGACTTCCTCCAATGCTTCTTCGTGCACCGCAAGCGGGCAGTGGACCGGTTCGCAATCTCTCTCCGGCTCTTTGGTTGTTTCTCCGGCTCTTCCCACGAACACTTACACTCTCACCTGCACCGGACCCGGGGGGTCCGCTTCGGCAAGCGCCATAGTTACCGTTACCGGGTCTCCTCTCCCTACGGTCAGCATAACCGCGATTCCAGCCAGTATTCCTTATGGAGATACATCTACCCTAAACTGGACTTCCTCCAACGTAACCTCATGTACCGCAAGCGGACAGTGGGCCGGTTCACAATCTCTCTCCGGCTCCTTGGTTGTTTCTCCGGCTTTTGTCACGAACACTTACACTCTTACCTGCACCGGACCCTTCGGGCCTGCTTCCGGAAGCGCCGTAGTTATCGTTACCGGATTTCCTCCTCCAACCATAAATTTTTCCGCCAGCCCGGTGAGCATCATACCGCCGCAATCCTCAACTCTTACCTGGTCAACCGCGAATACCACTTCTTGCACCGGTTCAGATAATAGTCCCACGAGCCCTACCGGCTGGGTATCCATAACCTCATCGTCTGACGGAACCAAGCTTGCGGTGGGGCCAAGTAACAACATTAACATTTACACCTCTATTAATAGCGGCGTTACTTGGACCAGCCAAGCTAGTTCCGGAATGCGTAATTGGTATTTTATCGCATCTTCGGCGGACGGCGTTAAACTCGCGGCAGTGGTAAATAACGGCTACATTTACACATCCACCGACAGCGGAGCGACATGGACGCAGCAAACTACTTCAGGAAGCAGGCGCTGGAGTGCCATTACATCCTCCTCTGACGGCACCATGCTTGCGGCAGTGGTAAATAACGGCTACATTTACACATCCACCGACAGCGGAGCGACATGGACGCAACGGACTTCTTCGGGAAGTCGGCGCTGGAGTGCCATTACATCCTCTTCTGACGGCGTTAAACTCGCCGCGGGGGTAGATTTTGGCTACATTTACACATCCACCGACAGCGGAGCGACATGGACGCAACGGACTGCTGCAGGAAATAGGATTTGGTATGGTATTACATCTTCCTCTGACGGGACCAAACTGGCGGCAGCGGTACTTAACGGCTACATTTACACATCCGCCGATAGCGGAGCGACCTGGACGCAGCGAACTACTTCAGGAAGTAGGAGTTGGCGTGCCATAACATCCTCCTCTGACGGCACCAATCTCGCGGCAGTTGTAAATAACGGCTACATTTACACTTCCACCGACAGCGGTGTGACTTGGACACAACAGACAAACGCGGGGTCGCGCGCCTGGACTACAATCACTTCTTCGTCTGACGGTACGAAATTAGCCGCGGCGATAAGTGGAGGGGACGGTATATATACATCAACCGACAGCGGGATAACATGGACTCCCAGAACTGGCGGTACCGCGCCCTCCGGTTGGTCCGGCGCCAAAGCTCTCTCGGGAACATGGAATGTTTCTCCATTGATTACGACCATCTATACGCTCTCTTGTACCGGCGGCGGGGGTAATACTTCATCCTCTGTCACGGTTAGTATTTGCGGTAATAACATTTGTGAGAAATCAAACGGGGAGAATGTATCCGTTTGCCGCCAAGATTGCCCGATGAAATACCAAGAATTCTAGGTTTTTGGGTAATTTTAAAAAGTCGTTTGACATATTGGCGGCACTTCTGTATCTTATTCTTACAAGCCGTAGAAAGCAGGTGCCAATTTTACCCAAGAGCAAAGCGATTGGTTATAAAATTGAGCATCCCGACCCCTTAGGGACGGGATGAAAAAGCTTAATTTCCTGCCAAGGTCGAACTAAAGCCCCTTTTTTTGGGCGCTTGTCGGCTCCCAGCGGAGTCGTTTTAATTTTTGGTAAATTGACAGCGTTAGCGAGTATAACTTAACAACCCGCCAAAATTTTTGCGGAGCAAAAACTTAGGCGGGTAAAAATTTTATACTCACTGCGTTCGTTAAAATTAGTTATGGCAATAAGCAGACAAAAAAAAGAGGAAACTGTAAGCAAAATCAAGAAAGTGGCTTCGGACGCGGTTTCCATGGTTTTTGTAAATTTCCATGGACTTACCGTGGCCGATGTTACGAAACTTAGGAAGACGCTCCAGTCAAAGAAGTTCGGTTATGTTGTGGCCAAGAAGACGCTTATGAAAAGAGCTCTTGACACGATAAAAACTGAAGGCGAACTGCCTTCTTTGGACGGGGAAATCGCGCTTGTTTATGGCGCTGACCCGATAGAACCGGCGCGCGAAATTTATTCTTTCCAGAAAAATCACAAGGAACACATAAAAATCGTCGGAGGCGTTTTTGAAGGTAAGTATAAAGACGCAGCGGCCATGACTGAAATAGCCATGATACCGCCTCGGGAAATTCTTATCGCTCAATTCGTTAATCTTATAAATTCACCGATTCAGCGTTTCGCCATTGTCATTGGACAGGTTGCGAAACAGAAAGAAGCGGCTTAACAAAAATATAACTATGTCTAAACATAACGACATCATTGAAAAGATAGAGACCATGTCCGTGCTTGATTTGCACGAACTGGTGAAGGCCATTGAAGAGAAATTCGGCGTGTCGGCGGCGGCCATGGCGGCTCCGGCAGCCGCTGCAGCGGGGGGAGCGGATGTAGCGGAGGAAAAAAGCTCTTTTACCATGGAACTTACGGCCGCCGGCGAGCAGAAGATTGCCGTAATGAAGGCGGTCAAAGAGGCGCTTGGTTTGGGGCTTAAAGAAGCCAAAGATTTGGTAGACGGCGCCCCGTCGGTACTTAAAGAAGATATGAAAAAAGCCGAAGCGGAGGAACTCAAGAAAAAAATAGAGACCGCTGGGGGCAAAGTTACGCTCAAGTAAGTAACTTTGAACCGGAGCGCGACGGCGCGAGGTGGGGTCGCGCGCGTTTCTAACAAGAAACGACGCGTGGCAGGTAACACTGAAGTAAGAAGTCGTTAAAGAGAAAAAATCCCCCGCTTAAGGCGGGGGATTTTTTCTTGAATAGTAAGGTAAAGGTGGTAGTATAAAGCTGTGGAAATACTGGGAAAACTTTTCGGCAGCGAGGCGCGGGTGCGAATGCTCCGCCTTTTCTTTTTGAATCCCGAAGCCAGTTTTGAATCCAAAGATATTTCCCGAAAAACCAAAACGAATCCGGCGACGGTTCGTAAAGAACTGTCTATTCTGCAATCCGCCGGAATCGTGAAGCGGTATTCTTTTTATAAGGAAATTGTCGGTCGAAGCAAGCGTAAGATAAGCGTAAAAAAGAAACGGGTGGAAGGGTGGTGTTTGGATAAATCGTTCCATTACAACGAACAGCTGAAAAATCTTCTGGTCAGCACGGACTTGATTAAAAAGAACGACATTTTGAAACGCTTTCACCGCGCCGGCAAAATAAAACTTTTGATCATCGCCGGTCTTTTCATCAAAAACGAAGGAAGCCGCGTTGATATTTTTATCGTCGGGGACAGGATGAAACGCGGCATTATTGAGAATATTATCCGCTCGCTTGAGGCGGAGGCGGGGAAGGAGATACGATATGCCGCTTTGGAAACCGCGGAGTTTAACTATCGGATGGAAATGTACGATAAATTCGTGCGTGACATTTTGGATTATCCCCATGAAACCATAATTGACCGTCTGGGCGTTGAGGGTTGATAACCACTGAAACCTCACTATCCACGGTTTCTTAGGGGACTTGTCCCGTTAGAGGCAGGTCGCGATTGACTAGTTCTCGCACGGCCGATACCCATGAATTGTTCCACTATTTTTGATATTTTTACCTTAAAGTCCTATTTTATATAGCGACCGCGGGCTCTAACGGGATATCCACACGCCCACTATCAAAAACGGCTTGAAATGTTAGAATTAAAGCAACTTTAATAGTCGAACTTAAAGTTGTTACGCGTAAAAACTTTAGTATTTAGCAGTTTAGTTTTCAGCCAAAAGCTGATTGTTCTCGCTCGTCGTTCTAGAGCGCCGGGCAGGAACGAAAGTCAATTCTATGTTAATAGAAACGTGGAGTCAGGCACTCGGGCAGGCATTCTACAATCTCTGGGCTGGGGTCTTGGGATTCGTTCCCAATGTGCTCGCGGCGATAATTATCTTCGTGCTCGGCTGGGTTGCCGCTTCCGTAATTGAGAAGCTTGTCGAACAGCTATTTAAAGTGCTTATGGTTGATAAGGCGCTTAGAAGCGCCGGTATGGAAGACGCTCTCCAGAAAGGCGGTGTCCGCCTTGATTCAGGAATGTTTTTTGGCGCCCTGGTAAAGTGGTTCATCGTCGTTATTTTCCTGATGGCTTCGCTTGACGTTGTTCGCTTGAATACGGTGAATGATTTCTTGCGCCAAGTCGCGGCTTATCTGCCGCAGGTCATTGTCGCGGCATTAATTCTTCTCGTCGCGGCGGTTGTTGCCAATGTAACTGACAAAGTTGTCAGTTCGTCAGCCAAGACAGCGGGCATTTCATCAGCTGGTTTCTTGGGCGGCGTTTCCCGCTGGGCTATCTGGATTTTCGCCATAGTGACTGCTTTAACTCAGCTTGGCGTAGCCGGACAACTTATGCTCACGTTGCTTCAGGGACTAGTGTATATGCTTGCCATCGCTGGCGGTGTTGCTTTCGGTTTAGGAGGCAAAGATGCAGCAGCTCGCTACATTGAGCGTCTGCGTGAAGAGATTTCCAGCAAGAAGAACTAAGCTTAATTTGTAAGCTTTTCTCCGCAAAAAGGATGTCGCTTGACATCTTTTTTGTTTTAGTATATAATGGCAAAAGAAGTTAGGTTTGGCATTTCGCCAAACATATGATAATAGGAGGTTTTATGAAAAGCATGAAAAGCTTTTTGCTGTCCATGTTTGTGTTTGTGGTTTTCGCAGTTCTCCTCCCGTTTACCGCCGATGCGGCCTGCACGGTCAAGTTTACCGCCGACAGTAATATGGCTGTCGTCTCTGAAGGTGGAGACGGAATCTGTCCGGTCGGCGACACCATGACCGCTCGGTCATTTGTACTCGATAACATCATTATCGCCCAAGACCGGTTTTGCGGGAGCGGCAAAAAAGGGCTCCGCGAGCTCCTTTGGAGGAGCGTTGCTGGTGTCTATGAATTGAAGTGCCCTTATATCGGCGCGGATAAGGAAAAACGGCCGCAAGGCGTTCTTATCACCGAAAGAGGGGAAACCAAGTTCTCCCCGCTTACAAACAAGGACGCAATCTCGGCATCTATGCGGCTCCGCTATGGCGGCACCGCGACCGCAACCGCGGGTAAATAGCCCACGGGCGTTTCAAAGTAAGGCCTTCCACTCAAGCAGTGGAAGGCCTTCTGTTTTGGTTTTTGGGCGTTAAATTAATGTTGACATCTTTTTTGTTTCCTATATACTCCTTAAATCCGAATATGTTTATCACTATAAAACTAACTCATCGGCGGCAAAGATAAGGCCTTTTGTTAGGTTTTGTCCGGAATCCGCCGCAAGGCGGTTTTTTAGTGAAAAAAGAAAGAACTGTTTGGACAAAGATCGTTGACAATATAAAACCGTCACTTAAGCATATTCCAGCCCCTCCCCACTTTTGTTTTTTAGAAATTTTCTAGGGACCAAAAGTGGGGAGGGGAATCTGGGGTCTTTGGCTTAAGTAGACGGGGTGAAAATTCCTTTTCTTCCGATTGTAGGAGGAAAAGATAATGCGTCCGAAGGAAGCGGTTCCTACAAGGCGCATGCTTGCCCGACTGAACATTTGTGTAAGGCGGGTGAATGCCCCAATAAAATTCGCTTATGCGAATATTTTACGGGGCAAGCAATGGTTCTACATTTCCTAATGGGAAGTGTAAGAGCATACGGCGGATGCCTTGGCTCTAAAAGGCGATGAAAGACGTGGCGTGACTGCGATAAGCTTCGGGGAGGTGTCTAGCAACCTTTGATCCGG
>CAYISF010000003.1:0-16168 GCA_964366065.1 uncultured Candidatus Saccharibacteria bacterium
CGAAAAGCGTTTCGCCGTTGAAGAAAAGATAAAGAATCGCCGGGAGGAGCACCAACGCTGTTCCAATGCCGGGGATTAGTGCAGTTATCGCCGCGACACTGCCCCACAGCGCCGCATTGGGAACTCCGAAAATAGCGAACCCGACTGCGGTTAATATGCCCTGAACGAGCGCCACCGCGAGACTCCCCTTGATGACCGAATTAATCGCCAATGCAAGTTTATTAAAAATTGTTTCATCGTGAATGTCTTGCAGAGGGCTTAAAGCGACGACAGCCTCTTTGAGTTTACGACCATCCTTAAACAAGTAATACAGAGCGATAAGAAACACAAAGACGCCGATTATTACTTTTGCAACATTTGTAAAAAGAGGCCCGAGATGCTGGAGTAACCAGCTTAATCCCTGCTTTAAATATTGGTTAATATCAACGGAAAATTCTATCGGCACTTCCTTCGTCAGCCCCTTCGGCACAGGAGAAAATCTTTTGAGGTTCTGTATGGTGTCACCTACGCCGCGAGAAAGATCAGTTGCGCCGCCGTTGCTGATGAGAGAAGAGTAAAGTTCTGTTGCTTCCTGAAAAATCTGTATGCCTAAAAATGTGAGAGGGACAATAACAACAATAAGAACGGAGCCGGTGGCGAGCAATGCCGCCAAGCCCCTCCTTCCGCGCGTAATAGTGAGAATCTTTTTGTGAACCGGTCCAAAAACAGTTGCAAAAACTATTGCCAAGATAAGCGCGTAGAGAAAAGGTTTAAAAATGAAAAAGGCAAGGGTAGAAATTCCCGAGAGGAGAATGAGTAAAAAATAAATCCCGTTAGAAGTTGTTTTGTTCGTTTTTGATATTGTTGGTTGATACATGATGTTTTTTAGAATACCCAGATATCCTTTGACAAAAAAATTACCAATTTTTTTGAGGAAGACTTCTAGCGGGGTAAAACTCTGATTTTTGGCGGTTCACGTTATTTTTTCTTCCAAAATCTGAATTTATCAAAAAATAAAATCCGCAGACCCAGTAATTCAAGGCCAATAACTGCTAGCCATGAACCGGGGGTGAGAGGGGTGATGAGAGCGGCGAAACCAATAAGAATGAAGATAACTCCAACCACTTTTTTAATTTTCGGCCTGTCATGAATATATTCTTTAATGATTTTAAGAAAGTTCACCCTATTTAGAAACTTTGAGATTATTCTCTTTTAAAATCATGGTAAAAACCGACAGGCAGTTTCGCCCTTAGTCTTATTATAATAATAACTTAATTTTGAGCTTTTAACAGGGTTCATAAACATTTAGATTAATTTTCTAACTGGCGGAGGCGGAGAGGTTCGAACTCATGAGAGGTTTCCCCTTACGCGTCACAGCACCAAAGCGGAGGCGGAGAGATTCGAACTCTCGGTGGTGTAACCCACACACGCTTTCTCCCGCACATGGCGGAGGCGGAGAGATTCGAACTCTCGAAACCTTTCGGTTTACACGCTTTCCAAGCGTGCGCACTAAACCGCTATGCGACGCCTCCGCCATATGCAGGGACTGCGACTTCTTACCAATCGTTTCACTCTTGGAGAAGTCGGTTGCAATCTTCGCACCCCAATAGTAGAACCTCGACAAGCTCGGTTCACTATGGGGCAAGCTCGACCGCTATGCGACGCCTCCGTGAATAACTCACTACTTACAACTTACAACCCACAACACAAAACGAATTTATTCTGTCGTTAGTTTTTAGTCGTCAGTCGTAGGTCACTCAGATACTTTTATACACCACTAAACTGATAATCGCAAAAATTATGGCCAGGTACAGGAGATAAGCGGCAATAGCGACAAAGGACGGAAGCTGGAACGTTACCGCGACCAAAAGCGCGCCGATGCCGAACGACTGAAGCGCCATTTTGACCTTGCCGGAAAATTCCGCCTGAATAGGTATCCCTTGCGAGCGTTTCCTGTAATACGCGCTCGCCACGATGAAAAATTCTATCCCGATTATGGTCGCGGCCAGATACGGGCTTAAAAAACGCGACACTAATATGAACGCGGCCGTGCCTATGAGAAACTTGTCCGCCAGCGGGTCATATTTCATCCCCCACTCGGTTATTTGGCCGCGAGTGCGCGCCAGCGACCCGTCAATAGCGTCCGAAAACGACGAGAAAAAAAATAAAATCAGTCCGAAAAGATACTGTTCCGTAACAAATAAATAAGCGACGAACGGAATGGTTATAAACCGGAACCAGGTGATTGAATTCGGCGTCACCCAGGCAGGAATAAACGGCAAAATCGTGCGAGCGAAAATTTTGTCGGTGATTGTAAGTTCGTTTGCCATAATTTTGGTTATCTGGAAAGCAGAGCTTCGACGCGTTCGGAAATCGGCGGATGGGTAGAAAAAATTCTGACCATAAACGGCACTTTTTCTTCACCGCCTTTTTCTTCAGCCGACGGGCCGAACGGATTGGCGATAAAAAGATGCGCCGTGGCGGTATTGGCCTTAAGCATCGGGCGTTTGTATGCCCCGATCTTCTTTAAGGCCGAAGCAAGCCCCTCGGGATAGCGGGTAAGCAGGGAGCCGGAAGCGTCGGCCAAAAATTCGCGCTTTCTGGAAATGGCCAGTTGTATGAGAGTGGCCGCGATAGGCGCCAAAATAGAGAGGACAATGCCTATTAAAACCATTATTCCTCCCCTGTCCTTTCCTCCGCGCGAACCTAATCCGAACATAGATGAACGGATGAAAATATTTGAAAGAATAGAAATAAATCCGACCAAAACGACTATGACCGTGGACACAAGCATATCACGGTTCCCGATATGGGAGAGTTCGTGGGCAATTACTCCTTCAAGCTCGGTTTTGTTAAGAAGAAGAATGATGCCGGTCGTTACTGCGACCGCGGCATGGTCTTTGTCACGGCCGGTGGCAAAAGCGTTCGGCGCCGGATCGTTTATTATGTAAATTTTCGGCATTGGGAGTCCGGCCGTAATCGCCAGATTTTCAACTATATTATAAAGTTCCGGATTGTCGTCGTGCTCCGCCGGCTTTGCTCCAGTCATTCTAAGAACGATTTTGTCGGAGTACCAGTATGAAAGAATATTCATGAAAACGCTGAAAAAAACAGCGATGTAAAGAATGGACGGATTATTAAAATAGAAACTGAAAAAATATCCGAGGCCTATGACCACGATTAAAAACACGGTTACGAGAAGCCATGTTTTTCGTATGTTTTTTGATTGTTCGGTGTATAGGGTAGCCATCCCGGTAGTAGAAAATGACATTGCTCTATCGAGCAAAAAACATTTTATTGGATTTATTTCTGATAAATATGGTTATGATTTTTATACGATTTTCAGCTTGCTTTTGATTCCATTTTCACTACAGGACAAGTGGGGGTTACTAGCCGTTAGGTTTTAGATAATATAATAAAATATTTTCGGCTAAAAGCTAAAAGATTTATGCGCGGGACCATTCCGCCTGTAAACCGGTACGTTTCTTGTCTGCCATAACAATCTCGTCATAAATGCCGTCTATCAAAGCATAATTTTTCGCTTCTTCCGATGAAACCCAGGCGAAATCGTCCGATTCTTCTTTCTGTAAATTAACTTCTCCTCCGGCATATTCGGCGATACAAGATATGACGAGAGAAGGAGCGCTGTCTTTATGGACTGTCGCCAAGCTTGTAAGATATCCGATATTTTTTATTTCAATTCCGACCTCTTCGTTAACTTCCCTCTTGAGTGTCCGTTCGAGCACATTGTACCAATAATACTCCGTGTCTTTCTTCATCTTTAAGTAATCACTCGTTTCAAGCTTACCTCCGGGTACTGTCCAAAGCCCCGGGAAACGCTCTTTTGCGGAAGATCGCCGCATTATCAAATATTTCCCGTCTTTCACGATAATAGCCGTAATAGCAACTTCGTGAAGATTGGAATTCATAGCTAAAAGCTGACTTTGACCGGCTCGCGGGCAGAATCTTCCGCTCCAAGCTGGAAAAATTCCTGTTTTTGGAAATGGAAAGTGCCGGCGATTATGTTGCCCGGAAATGAATCAACGGATGTATTTAAGTCGCGGACATTGCCGTTGTAGAAGCGGCGCGCCGCCTGTATCTTATTTTCGGTATCGGAAAGTTCCGATTGGAGAGCGAGGAAATTCTGATTGGCTTTGAGTTCGGGATAGGCCTCGGCAATGGCGAAAATGCTTTTGAGCGCGCCGGAGAGCATATTTTCCGCAGCGCCTTTCTCCGCGATTCCGCCCGCGCCCATGGCCGCCGCGCGCGCCTTGGTTACATTCTCAAACGCTTTGCGTTCGTGCGCGGCATATCCCTTGACCGACTCCACTAAGTTCGGAATGAGGTCGTACCGGCGCTTTAATTGGACATCAATGTCCGCCCACGCTTCTTTGGTCCGATTAACCAGGGAAATAAAACCGTTGTAGGCGAAAATCGCCCAAAGAACGACTGCCGCGAAAATTCCTAAAATTATGTACATAAAGTTTTATTGATTAAGATTATTTAAATTGTATTATACCAAAAATGTTAAAAAATGCTATTTACAAACCCGCCCCCTATTTGCTTGGCAAGTAGGGGGCGGGTTTTCTTTTTAACTCCTATTGTCCTAATAGTCCATGCCCGCGCCACCCATAGCTCCGCCGGCGGACAAATTCTCTTTCTTCGGCTCTTCCGCTATGGCAACTTCTGTAGTAAGCAGCATGGCCGCCGCAGAGGCCGCGTTCTCCACACAGCTTCTGGTCACTTTAACCGGATCAATAATACCCGCTGCAATCATATCCGGAACAATGGCGTCCAGAAGAGCATCATAACCAAGATTTCCCCTTCCTTTTTTGACTTCTTCCACGATAACCGAACCGTCGTCACGACCGGCATTCACCGCAATCTGCCTTAAAGGCGACTCAAGCGCTTTTACCAAGATCTGGACACCTACCTGGAATTCTTTTTCAAAACTTGACACCGGAGAAGAAATTTTCATTGTGTCAACTTTGGCCGCGGCTTTAATGAGAGCTACCCCGCCGCCCGGAACAATACCCTCTTCAATGGCGGCCTTGGTCGCATTCACCGCGTCCTCCACTTTCAGTTTCAAATATTTCATTTCGGTCTCGGTAGCCGCGCCCACTTTAATGACAGCCACGCCGCCTCCAAGTTTCGCCAAGCGCTCTTCTATTTTCTCCAAATCAAACTTGGACTCGGTGGCCTCTTTCATTTTCCGCAGCTGGGCGATGCGGGCCAAAATGTCGGCCTTTTTACCCTTGCCGTTTACAATAGTAGTATCGTCTTTGGTGGCAATTACTTTACCGGCGCGGCCGAGCATGGAAAGGTCCGCTTTTTCAAGCTTTACGCCAAGTTCTTCGGAAACAACCTTGCCTCCCGTTACCACGGCAATATCGGCAAGCATATCTTTTTTCTTGTCGCCGTAGCCGGGACTCTTTACCGCCAGCACGGAAAACGCGCCGCGGAGTTTGTTGACCACGAATGTCGCAAGAGCCTCGCCGTCCACGTCGTCGGCTATAATAACCAATTCCTTTCGCCCACCTGCCGCGATTTTTTCCAAGAGCGGAAGAATTTCGGCAATCGTGGAAATTTTCTTATCCGTTATCAAAATAGGCACATCGCGGTATTCGGCTTCCATTCTTTCCGCGTTCGTTATCATGTAGGGAGACACGTAACCTTTATCAAACTGCATTCCTTCCACGACCTCCGATTCCACACCGAACGATTGCGATTCCTCCACCGTAACCACTCCGTCCTTGCCAACTTTATTGATAGTATCGGCTATGATTTTACCGAGCTCGGCGGATTCGGCGGCAATAGTCGCCACCTGCGTGATCTCGCTTTTTTCTTTGATGGGCTTAGCGATGGCGCGGAGGACTTTTACCACCTCCTCGGCTGCCCGTTCAATACCGACTTTGATGCCCATAGCGTTTATACCCATAGCGGTTTGTTTGATTCCCTCTTTGACGATGGCCTGCATCAAAATTACCGCGGTTGTAGTGCCGTCACCGGCGTTATCGTTCGTTTTTTGAGCCACTTCCTTCGCGATTTCGGCTCCCATATTCTCCATCTTGTCGGGGAGGGAAATCTCTTTTGCTATAGACACTCCGTCGTTTGTAATAGTCGGCGCTCCATAACCCTTGTCCAAAACGACATTCCGCCCGCGCGGGCCGATAGTGATGCGCACCGCGTCGGCTATCTTATTAACCCCGTTCTCAAGCGCTTGCCGCGCCACTTCGTTATAAATTATTTGTTTTGCCATGATTGAAATTAAAAGCTCAAAGCTAAGAGTGAAAAAGGGATTTAATCCTCGGTATCTTTTTAGATTTTCGCTTTTAGTTTTTAGCTTATTTTATAATTGCTAATATATTCTCTTCTTTAATGATGAAATATTCTTCTCCCTCAACTTTAATCTCATCCGGCCCGTATTTGGAAAAAAGAACCGTATCGCCGGCTTTTACTTTCATTGGAAGAACCTTGCCGTCATCGTTTACTCGGCCGGAGCCCACAGCGATAACCTTACCCTGTTCAGGGCGTTCTTTAGAAACCGTTTCGGGAATAATTATTCCCGATTTGCTTTTCTTAGTATCTTCCGGGGACAGCGGTTTTACCAAAATTCTGTCTCCCAACGGCACGATTTTGCTTTTGGTTTTCATACTAAAATATCTGCTGCCATAGGGCAGAATTAACTTTTAAACAAAGCGCAGGTGGTAGCATAATAAGACAAAGGTATATTGCTGTCAAACTCTTCCAAATCATCCGAAATGAACCGAAAGAAGAACCAGAAAATATTCAACTTGCCTTTTTCAGCCCCTTTCTGCTATAGTCCTCCTATATGGAACTTATCTTGAAGGTTCTGCCGTGGGCGCAGATTATTCTTTCTGTTTTGCTCGTAGGAGCCATTTTACTTCAGAGAAGCGGGGCGGAAACCGGCGGAGCTTTAGGAAGCGGCAGTGAGGGCATGTCGTCCCTCTATCACACCAAGCGAGGCCTTGAAAAGATATTGTTCAACGCGACGATTTTGATTGCCTTATTGTTTGCCGTCTCAGCATTTATCGCTCTCCTGGTAAAATAAAATTCTTAGAAATCATTATTAAATAAAATAATCCTATTCTTTTTTGGCCATTTGCATATCTTGGCCTTTTAAAGCATCTTCGTGGATAACGAAACAAAAACCGAAACGAAGTTATTCCGTCCTACAAAACGCGAATATCTGCGCGCCTTTGCCTCGTTTCATAAAACTGAACGGTATATTTTTTGGGCGCTTCTTTCCGTTGCCGCCATTTCCGCAATCGTTTTTGTTCAAAGCGTAAATCGCTTATTTATGGCGGAAATACCAACTTATGGCGGGTCGTTTACCGAGGGCATCATCGGCACGCCGCGTTTCGTGAACCCAGTTCTCGCCATTTCCGATGCCGACCGCGACATCTCTATGCTTGTCTATTCCGGACTTCTTAGGAAAACCGCCGATGGCGGCTATATCCCCGACTTGGCCCTAAAATACGAGGTGTCAAAGGACGGCCTGACCTATACTTTCACCCTGCGCGACAATATTTATTTTCAGGACGGAACACCGGTCACGACTGATGACGTGGAATTCACCATTCTTAAAGCAACCGACCCCAACATAAAAAGTCCGAAGCGCCCGAATTGGGAAGGCGTTTCTGTTCAAAAGATTGATAAAAAAATAATCTCATTCACCTTAAAGCAGCCGTACGCGCAATTTTTGGAGAACGCCACCTTGGGTATCCTTCCAAAAAATCTCTGGAAGGACATTCCCGATGAACAATGGAGTTTCAGCGATTACAACCTGGAGGGCATAGGCAGCGGGCCGTACAAAATAGATTCCGTCGGGAAAAACCGCGCCGGGATGCCAATTTTCTACACCCTTGTCTCGTTTAAAAAATTCGCTCTTGGACGCCCGTTTATTGATTCCATTAAATTCAATTTTTACGGAAATGAAGACGAGCTTATAAACGCTCTGCAGAACGGCAGCGTGGATAATTTAAACGCCATAATGCCTGAAGAAGCCAGATCTCTGGAAAAACGCGGCGTACAAATAAAGAAATACCCGCTCCCCCGCGTTTACGGCGTATTCTTCAACCAGGGAAATGCTCCTGTTCTTTCCGACTTACCGGTTAGGCAAGCGCTCAATTTGGCCGTGGACCGCGCGAATATCGTAAATGCCGTTCTCTACGGCTACGGCATGCCGCTCTACGGTCCGATTCCAAAACAAAATCCACAATCGCTTTCGGCGACAAACGAAGGGGGGCAAAAGGACTTGATTGCGCGAGCTCAAACTATTTTGGAAAATAACGGCTGGAAATTATCCACTTCCACTAACGTCATGACAAAAAAAGTGAAGAAAAATACTGAAACGCTCGCCTTCTCCATCTCCACCGCCGACAAGCCGGAATTAAAAGCGGTAGCCCAAATGCTAAAGGACACCTGGGAAAAGGTTGGTGCTAAAGTTGACGTGAAAATTTTTGAGCCGGGTGATTTAAGCCAAAACATCATCCGTCCCAGGAAATATGATGCCTTACTTTTCGGCGAGGTTATTGGCGAATCAAGCGACCCATACGCTTTTTGGCACTCATCGCAAAGAAACGACCCGG
Source organism: uncultured Candidatus Saccharibacteria bacterium (assembly GCA_964366065.1). Taxonomy (GTDB): domain Bacteria; phylum Patescibacteriota; class Minisyncoccia; order Phycocordibacterales; family VMEP01; genus JBAZYZ01. The sequence goes on from CAYISF010000003.1 coordinate 8,592, forward strand.
GGCTCAATATAGCCATGTACGCGAACCGTAATGTGGACAAGATATTGGAAGATGCGCGCGGTACGTTGGACGCAACCGAGAGAATTAAAAAATACGCGCAGTTCGAGGATTACATAAAGCAAGACATACCGGCAGTTTTTATATATTCACCGGACTTTATTTACGTATTGCCGCCGATTCTCCGCGGAATGGAAATCGGCCAGCTTACCGTGCCGGCAGAGAGATTTTTAAATATATACAAGTGGTACACCGATACTGACTGGATATGGAAAATATTCGCCCCGAGCGCCGAAAAAGAGCAGATTTAAGATTTTTATAAAAACTAATTACTCGCTTATTGCCCGCTAAAATCCCTAAAAACAGGAATCGCGCCGGCAAGAAAAAACAAAAACATGATTGGAGGACGAAGAAATGACGGGAAAGAAGACGGCAGAAGGGGGCCGCCACGGCGGCAAGGGCACGGCAGGTTTATTCACCGAGCGCGTCCTTTGTCTCAAGGATCACCGCATCATCCCGCACGGCCGGGAATACACTCTCTTAGCAGCGTAAGCGGAGGGCGAAGTTCGCAGCATCAATCAGGCGCGAGAAAACCCGGGGGTGCGGGAGGAAGACGCGTCGGCCGCGGAGTGTCGCGGCGCGGCGAACGGCCGCCTTTTATGGAGCGCGCAAGCGAGGTGAGAATGGGAAATCGCCCGCTGAAAGAGAGCATGAATCTCCCGGCAGTCGGTGAAAATATCCGTATCATACATCTGGGCGGCGTGGAGGAAGTCGGCCGCAACATGTCTCTTGTTGAATTCGGCGACGACATCATTGTTATTGATTGCGGCTTTTCTTTCAAGGAAGAGGACGCGCCAGGAATTGATTACATACTGCCGAATACCAAATATTTGGAAGAACGGCGTGACAAAGTGAAAGCGATTCTTATAACCCATGGGCATTTGGACCACATTGGCGCTATCCCCTACATAATCAGCAAAATCGGCAATCCGCCAATCTACGCGCGCAACTTTACGGCGCTAATGATAAAAAAACGCCAGGAGGAATTCTCACACCTGCCTCCGATTGACCTGCGGGTTATTGAAAAAGATGAAACTCTGAAAATCGGATCACTTAACGTTTCTTTTTTCGCCGTGTCCCACGCGATTCCGGACTCCATGGGCATAATAATAGAAACGTCTTATGGCGATATCGTTCACACGGGCGATTTGCGGCTTGACCACTATGAAGGAAAGGTGAGTGAAATGGAGCATGAGGTCTACGATAAATTCAAAAACCGAAAAGTACTTTTACTCCAAACGGATTCCACTAATGCCGAAAATCCAGGATTCTCCGTATCCGAAAAACTCGTCCGGGAAAATATTGACCTAGTCATCCGCGATATCAAAGGACGACTAATTGTCTCCACTTTCGCCTCGCAGGTAGAGAGAATGCTCGCCATGCTTGAATCGGCCGAGAGACACGGACGAAAAGTCGTCATTGATGGGCGGAGCATGAAAACCAATATTGAGGTAACGAGGGTAGCCGGACTTTTAACAGTGAAGCCCTCAACTCTTATTTCAGTTGAAGAAATGGCAAATTACCCAGAGGATAAAGTGATGCTTATGGTCACCGGCGCGCAAGGTGAGGAATTCGCCGCTCTTATGCGCATCTCCAATAAAACCCACAAATACATCAAGATATCTCCACGCGACACTGTTTTAATGTCTTCATCCATTATTCCGGGAAACGAGCGTAGTGTGCAGAAATTAAAAGACAACATTTCCCGCCAAGGTGCTCATATCATCCACTATAAGACCTCCGATATCCATTCTTCCGGCCATGCCAATTCCGAAGAGCTGGCCTGGATACACGAGAAGATAAAACCTAAATTTTTCATTCCCATTCATGGATATCATTACATGCACCGCGTACACGCGGATATCGCGATGCGTGTTATAAAGCCGGAAAACATCGTCATCCCCGACAACGGCATGATTATTGAAATCCAAGACAAAGGTTCAAAAATCGTCTCTCTCAAAGAAACCGCGCCGAAAAGTATCGTCATGGTGGACGGATTTTCCGTCGGAGATATGCAAGAAGTGGTTCTTCGCGACCGGCAAATGCTTGCGCAGGACGGTATGTTCGTGGTCATCGCAACCGTTGATTTAAATACCGGAAGACTTCGGAAATCGCCGGACATAATTTCCCGCGGTTTTGTTTATCTGAAAGAATCACAGGATTTACTCCATCAGGCGCGGGGCATCATCAAGAAAACCGTTGAGGATTCCACGGCCGGAATGAACCCGATAAACTTTGATTATGTGAAAGGCATAGTTACCGACAACGTGGCCAAATTCCTCTTTCAAAAAACCGCCAAGCGGCCGATTGTCATCCCGGTCATCTTGGGGGTCTAGTGTGTTAAATAAAATGAAGAGAACCAGCCATCTTCGCGCAATTTATCTTATCACCTTTTTTTACGCGCTCCACTACGCCGTAACGCTTTATGCTGAATCGTCGTTTCTCACCCGCTATGTGGAAGCCGGCTCGGTCGGCCTCCTCTTCACCGGCGCCGCGATAATAAGTATTCTGATACATTTTAGATTTTCGGACATCATCCGACGATTAGGAAACTATGCCCTAATTCTTATTCTGGCCGCCGCCGAGATTGCTTCTCTGGTCATTTTGGCGACCGGACCCAGTCGGGAGATTGCTCTCTTAACTTTCACTGTTCACCAGGTTGTCTTAACCCTGTTTTTCATCTCGCTCAACGTGTTTTTGGAAAATTTCTCCCGGGACAAAACAACCGGCGCCACGCGCGGCGTTTTTCTTACTATACTAAACAGTGCTATCCTGCTCGGTCCGCTCGTTACCGGACAAATATTGAGGGAAAACGAATATTCAGTTATGTTCTTCGCTTCTGCTTTTCTTATGATTCCGGTCTTTATAATTATCGCTTTTTCTCTGGCTGGCTTCCGGGACCCGGGTTACGACCGCATTTCCATGGCGGAGAGTATGCGGCAGGCAATCACCCGGGATAACATCCGTAGAATATTTATCGTTCAGTTCCTGCTCGAATTTTTCTTCAGCATTATGGTTATTTACACCCCTATTTATCTTTCCAAAACAATCGGGATTCCGTTGTCTCATGTGGTAGGAATCATAATGCCGATCGCGCTCTTGCCTTTCGTTATCTTTCCTTATTTGACGGGACTAATTGCTGACCGGAGAATCGGAGAAAAAGAAATGCTCTTTGCCGGATTGATAATCACCGGCCTCACCACTATTTTTCTGCCGATTATCGGCGCAAAAGGCGTTTTGGTTTGGGCTCTGGCGCTTTTTATCACCCGCATCGGAGCTACTTTAATTGAGACAATGGCCGGAACTTATTTTTTCAAACAAATCGATGCCACCGATACTCACCTGATAAGTTTATTCAGCAACCTTCGCTCTCTTTCCTACATCATTGCGCCGATTGCCGCTTCGCTTGTTTTAGTTTTCACCGACATGAAATACCTCTTCGTTTTCTTAGGATTAGCCATGCTTTCCGGCCTATGGGTCACCGCGAAACTGAAAGACACCAGATAAAAACACGAATTGTCACGAATAGAAAACGAATAGACACAAATTATTCGTAGCCATTCGTAACATTCGCATGCATTTGTAGATTGGTATGGCGTTAGCCTATTTCTCCGGAAATTTATCCAACATTAGCTTGACTTTTTATGAATGAATTAATCGCCGAGCTTAAGCGTGAAGGTGTACTTAAAAACCCGAATATTCTGCGTGCTTTTCAGGGAATAGACCGGAAAGATTTCGTGCCGGAAGCGCTTTGGGATGAGGCCTATGGGAACTATCCCCTGCCCCTGGGAAACTCCGGCCAGACGATTTCCCAACCCTACACCGTCGCTTTCATGCTGGACCTTCTTTCGCCGGAGACCGGTGAAAAAATTTTAGACGTTGGAAGCGGCTCCGGCTGGACAACGGCGCTCCTCGCTTCTGTTGTCGGACTAACGGGCAAGGTTTATGGCGTGGAAATTATTCCGGAACTCGTCGCACTCGGACAAAAAAATTTGGCCAAATACGATTTTCGAAATGCTTCTATCCGACAAGCCGGCGAAAAACTCGGTATTCCCGAAGAAGCGCCGTTTGACAAGATATTGGTTTCCGCGGCTGGTTCCTCACTTTCTCACGAACTCCTCTCTCAGCTCAAAACCGGAGGAATCTTAGTTATGCCCATAGAAAATTACATAAGCCGCGTTAAAAAAATTTCGGCCGACAAAATCGAAACGGAAAAATTTGAAGGTTTCGCTTTCGTGCCATTGGTTAAAAACTAGGCCTGCTAGTGCCCTGTATTTCAAAAAAGGAAAATTATTTAACGGTAACCGTTCCCCTGTCGGCAGAATTGTTCATATTGGCATAACCAAACGAGCCGGCGTCATTAAAGGTATATTCGTAAACGCCGCCCTTGCCGACTGTTTTCGGCTGGGAAAGGGACTGGGGTGCCTGGCTATTGGCTGGGTCAAATGAAGCGATTCGCATAGCCTTGGTGGAATTATTAGTAAAACGAACCGTTGTGCCGCGCTTTATCTCAAGCGTTTGCGGCTTAAAACCGCTGCTTAAATAACTCACGATATAAATCCCGTCTTTTGTCACTGCCGGCACCGATGTCGTTTTCGACGCGGTTGGCGGTTTTACGCCGACATTGGTTGCGGGACTAAGCGCGGTTCCATTCGAGGTTGTGTTTGCGCCCGTTCCCACCGTTGGCGCCTGACTTCTGTTTGCGCTGATAAAGTAAATGATAATTCCAACAGCAATAATAGCCATAAAAATACCCAGAGATTTCTTGTTTTTCATCCCGATAGTAAAAAATGGCGCTGCTTCTATTGGAGCAATTTTGCCACCATTTTCAGATTATGTTTATAATTTTTCGACATTGTGTTTTTTAAATTGTGAATATTTCCCGGCGCCATTTATACTACGGGATTAATCCTGTAGTGAATTTGGCGATAACTTTATTTTGCGCCTAGCGCATCGTCAAATTCTACTACAGGATGTTAATTTCAGTATATCACCGCGCCTAAAAAGGGCGACTAATTATTCCACACCCCGCACCAAGCGCTATAGGCGCTAGAAATCCATATCCCGAATAGTATCGGCGTCTATGGCCGACAAATCTGTTTGCCGGACAATGCCATAAAACCGCACTGTGTCCCCCACGACAAACCGAGTCAAACTGGTTTGTTCCTTGGCTTTATTCAGCACCGCAGATTTTTCGCCAAGAGACACTGAATAATCTTTGCTTCCAACTGTGACAGAGAGAGTGATTGGAAGAGTCGTGCCAGAAATGCTTTTAATCGTTCCTTGGAAATTACGAGGTGTAAACACGCCCTTGTCCTGATATACGTCTATGGTGTCAACCTCCAAAATATCCGTACTGTAATCAAAGATTCCGCGGGCCGAAAGAATTTTGTCGCCAACTGAAATATCAGATGGCTGAATAGTCCGCGCGCCTTTGGTAATGGTCATTCCCGGCTTAATCTTGATGGTTAAAGCATATCCCTTATTGGATAAAAAAGAGAAACTCCCTGGCAAGCCGGAAATAGAAGTCACTTTGCCGCTGGTCACTTTCGACTCGCGGAGCAAAGATAAGTCCACTATTTTGGTTGCCTGAATGTTGAGCGAGTCAGCCGAGTTCGGCAAAGTTCCCTCCACATTAATGATGTCCCCTTCTTTGATGTCAAAAACTGTCGCCTTCTCGCCGTGCTGTTTCGTGATAGTCGTCGCATCATTGGTAAGCACGGTCATGCGGATGAAAATATCATCCCAGAGTGCCCGAGTGTAGAAAAATTTTGACTTGCCCGGCTCCGATATCATAAACACCTTGATATTCTTGGCGACAATTTTCCCGTTTGCATCAATGCTAATCTCTGAACGAACACCTGCCAAAGCGAGAAACGGGAGAAGCGAGAAAGCCAAAAGAACCGCGCTTTTTTTGAATATCTTATTCATGGTCTTCATTCTAAACATCTCCGCAAAGAAAAAGCAAACAAGAAAAATTAACTCCTTTTCCGTTCTTTTAAATACTTCTTTTTCTTTAATTTATCGGGAAGTAAATCTTCTTTGGTGTATTTTTCATAATCTTGGCCGTAGCCCAATTCGCCCATCAGTTTGGTCACCGGATTCCTGATTTTAAGCGGCACGGGAAGATTGCCGAATTTTTTCACGTCGGAAAGCGCTTCTTCTATTGCATAATAGGCGCTTTTATCTTTTTTACACAAAGAGAGATATGTGACGCCGTGAGCGAGATTGATGCGGCATTCGGGCATGCCAATTGTTTCCACCGCGCGGAACACATCGTTTGCCACCACCAGCGCGGTCGGCTGGGCAAGTCCGATGTCTTCGCTTGCGAATACGACCATTCTTCTGGCAATAAATTTCGGGTCCTCGCCGCAGTCAAGCATCCGCGCCAGATAATAAATGGCCGCGTCGGGCTGGCTGGCGCGCATGCTTTTTATGAAAGCGCTGATGGTATTGTAATGTTCCTCGCCCTTTTTGTCGTAGCGCAAAAATTTTGACTGGAGCGCGTTTTTCAGATTTGGGAGCGTAATCTTTCCATACAAACGCTCGGTATTTTCAAGAAGTGAGAGCGCCTGGCGGGCGTCCCCGTTTGCCATCCCGACAAGCCACCCCAATGCATCGTTAGGAATTTTAATTTTACTTCTGCGTATAATCTGCGTCATTTCCTTCTCGGAGAGAGCTTCGAGCACGAAGACTCGGCAGCGCGAAAGGAGGGGCGAAATAACTTCAAAACTCGGATTCTCGGTGGTCGCGCCGATTAAAGTAAGCGCTCCACTTTCAACGGAAGGTAGCAAATAATCCTGCTGGGCTTTATTGAAGCGGTGAATTTCATCCAAAAAAAGAACTTTTGGCTGGCCGTCGCTTTTTCCCGCCTGCGCCGATGCTTCGGCGGGCAGGTCGTCAATGATTTTCCGGATATCATCCTTACCCGCCGATACTGCCGAAAGTTCATAAAACTTGGCGTTCAGGCTTTTAGCATAAATGCGCGCGAGCGTTGTCTTACCCGAACCCGGCGGTCCCCAAAGTATGAAAGAGAAAAGATGCTTCTTTTCTATGGCTATGCGTAAGGGCTTATCCGGGCCAACCAAATGCTCAACCCCGATAAAATCGGCAAGTTTTTCAGGTCTAATACGCGAGGCCAAGGGTTCTTCGGGCATAGGAAAAAGTATACACCCGTTCTTTTAAAAGCAATTGGGGCGGGAATTAAAAAGGGGAGACAGTTTTAAGTCAGTTGCTGCGGCGACGGAACAAAACCGGCAGGACAAAACGGTCCAGGCCGTACCAGCCGGCCACCCGCCAGGCCAAAATAAGCAGAATTTCCAGCACAATAAATTCCGGGTTTATGCTGACTGTTCCCGCAAACAAAAAATTGAAATTAAGAAAAGCCCCGAAGAAAGCGGCAATGCCGGTGATACAACCTGCTATTAGTCCTATGCCGATAGCCAGTTCTCCGAAAGTGACTAAGTAGGAAAAAATTACCGGATGCGGAAGGGCTACGCTTTGTATAAACCAAGCGTACC
>CAYISF010000003.1:16178-25877 GCA_964366065.1 uncultured Candidatus Saccharibacteria bacterium
GGAAACATCCGGGTGCAAACCGGAAGTTTTTTGCAAAGCGCCGTTTAAAAAACCGATCACTCCGGCACCGGCATTCTCGCCAATCCAAGCCGGATTGTTGAACTTCTCCCAACCAGCCATGAACCATTCATACCCTAAATAGAAGCGTATGATAAGCCAAACGGAGGCCAATCTGGTGTCGGTCCATAAAAATCGGGATAATTTTGATTGGGATATTTCTGCTGTCTGTATATACATTAGATTTTAGCGTTACGATTAACTCTTTCATTATATCAAATATGGTACGTAACTTCCCGCACTACCAATAATACCTCGGGTTTTGTCTGCCCGCGTGTACGCGCAGGTAGGCCCCGAGAAACCTTTATTGCCCACAACTTGCGGAATTTTTGTTTGAGGGCGGATTTACTTTTTCTAAAATCCGCCGATACCCCGAAGCGCTGGAATAATTAACCCCTAACACTTCACGTGGCGATACGTTGTTCCAACCGATACTTTTACTCTTCATGTATACCGCAATAGTTATATATGTATCGGGAAACCAGTAGGAGTTTACCGCCAGAGCGGCTTTGTACATATTTTCTTCACCGACACCTTGCGAGGCCATAAGTTCAAGAAGTCCCAACATGGCCATGCCGTGGTTGCAGTCCGGAAAATAGGTTGAGTTGCCACAGCAGGGGCGATAAATATTTTTAGCCACCCGCTCGACTAATTTTTGTTGTTCGGAGGTCAAGACGATAAAGGAATGGGCGCTGTAGTGGTTCATAGCGCCTGCCCCGTAGGGAGCTTGCTCTCCTTCGGGGTCGCCTTTAGCAAGCGTCCAGCCCCCAGTTGAGGCGAAGTTGCCCGCACCTCCGTATTGCTTGTCCTGCATAGGGCCATTTTCAAGAACAGCATTCTTATTTCCCAAACCGAGCGCCCATAACAGATTGAGGATAATGCCGGAATTTTCTTTTGTTATAACAAGCTTTTTATTTGTGATACCGTACAACAATTCTTTTTCAGCGGGAGTCAATCCGCCACGCCCTTGATATAGCGCCTCAAATTTATCGCGGTCGATTACACCCGCGTCAATCATTTTCCTACCCATGTCGCCCCAGACAACCGGCAATTCCACGCCATTCCTTGGTGCGATATCCTCAATTGAAACACCAGCTGAACTGTTTTCTGTAACGCTTCCTCTGCCGGCGCGCGACGGCGAAACATCCGGCAGAAAACCTATCGTCACAAGCAAAAGTGCCAATATGCCGATCTGCGCGATATGTTTCTGTATAGATTCCATATTATTTTAACTAATTACTCTTTGCAACAATCTATCAACTTGCTTAAAATCTCTTCTTTGGTCATCGGAGGTTTATCCGCTCCCGACCTGTCATGAATATTCAATCTATTACCCTCAACTTTTTTTATATCCGAAATATTAATCAGTTTGAGCCTTAAGCCCCAAAAAAGAGAGTATATTTCGTACGCATCTTTGAATGTGCTCTCCGCCTCTTTTTCTTTCCCTGTGGATTTTAGCTTTGTTCCGACTTCAATCAAACGCATCGTGGCGGCCAAGAGATGCTTGGTAATGCACCATGTTTCGCCTTCATGCTGGTCAATCATTTTGGCCATTAGCCGTTTTCTAATCTCTCTTGTTTGGCCCATCAGGTCAAAGTACTCGTCTTTACCGGTCTTTTCGCCGGTAAAATAAAAATGCTCTTCCAGGCTAACAAGGTTCATAACCGCTATGCTCAAGTCCTCTTCCATGGAGAGGTCAAAAGAGCCGCTCTCTTTTATTTTATTAACTTTCTCCAGTAATTTCTCCATGCTTAAAATGTTTTCCATATATATTGTGAATTAATTATAAGTATTATCCATAGCTTATAATTTAAGGGTCCTCTCCGCGCGCTTAAGCAACACTGCGTTCGTGGCAACAATAATTGATGAAGCAGACATGAGAAGCGCGGAAATTTCCGGACGAAGCGACCAGCCAAGAGAACTATAGAATACACCAGCCGCAACCGGAATCGCCAGTACGTTATAAATCGCGGCCCAGAAAAGATTCTGCTTCATTTTAACCACCGTTGCTTTGGAAAGACGGATGGCGGCGATAATATCATACGGGTCTGATTTCATCAAAACAATGTTTCCGGTTTCTATGGCCACATCCGTGCCGGCCCCGATGGCAATGCCAATATCCGAGCGGGCCAAAGCGGGCGCGTCGTTTATGCCGTCGCCGACCATTGCCACAAATTTGCCTTCGTCTTGCAATTTTTTAACGTATTTTTCTTTCTCTTCCGGTAAAACCTCGGCAAAAAAATGATCAATGCCGAGCTCTCTGGCAATACCTTGGGCGACAATGGTATGGTCTCCCGTAATCATAAATGTTTCAAGTCCGAGATTTTTGAGTGCGGTTATGGTCTTTTTGGAATTTGGCTTGATTGTATCGGCGACAGCAACAACACCGGCAACGACTCCATCAACCGCTAAAATACTCACTGTCTTGCCTTCGGACGCTAGTCGGTCAAAAACAACACGCTCTTTTGTCGTGTCAATGCCATTACCGTTTAATAATTTCTCTTTGCCCGTCAATATATTTTTCCCGCCTATGACCGCCGAGAGTCCATGTCCCGCCACCGACTGAAAGTTCTGGTACGAAACAATTTCAATATTTCTATTTTTTGCTTCATCGGTAATGGCCTTAGCAATCGGATGATTGGAGCCCGATTCAATGGCCGCTTCATATTTCATAATTTCCTCCCCAGTAAATCCGTTGAAAGAAATAATATCGGTCACTTTTGGTTTTCCTTCAGTCAAAGTGCCTGTTTTATCAAGCACAATGGCAGTCAGGCGAGAGGTGTTTTCCAGGGTCGCGGCATCTTTAATGAGAATATTGTTTTTAGCGCCTATTCCCGTACCGACTGCGACAGCCGTAGGAGTAGCCAGGCCTAGAGCGTCAGGGCAAGCTATAACTACCGTGGAGACGGCAAATGTCAGCGCGGCCAAAAGCGAAGCGCCGGCAAAAATGTACCATCCAAAAAAGGCGGCCAACCCGGAACCTATGGCCACAACGACCAGCCAGCCCGCGGCTATATCGGCAATTCTTTGCCCGGGAGCTTTGCTGTTTTGGGCGGTCTCAACCATTTTAATAATACTCGCAAGAACGGTATCGGAACCGACTTTTACGGCTTCAAATCTTATAACACCGGTGATATTAACTGAACCGCCAACGACAGAATCGCCAATATTTTTATTTACGGGAATTGACTCGCCGGTAACTAGCGATTCATCAATGCTTGTCTCCCCGTAAATAACACGGCCGTCCACCGGGATTTTGTCTCCGGGCTTTACCACTACCGTATCTCCTTTGATAATGTCGGAGCTCAAAATGACCGACTCTCTCCCGTCTCTTATGACAGTCGCCTTAGGCGGCACTAGGTCAAATAGGGCGCGGAGCGCGTCGGAGGTGCCTCGGCGGGCTTTCATTTCCATCCAATGGCCGAATAAAACAAAAGTTACAAGCAGGGCCGCCGCTTCATAAAATGTCTCGCTGTCCGGCCGAATAAAGGTGAGTAGCACGCTAAAGAGATACGCGGCCAAAACACCAGTGGCGACTAAGACAGCCATGTTAAGTTTTTTCGCCCTAAGCGAATAGTATGTGCCTGTAATGAAGATTGAGCCCGTCCAAAAGACGATTGGGGTTGTAAGCACTAAGAGAAGCCAATTTACCGGAATTGGGGTCGGTAAATTTAACCCGAAGAAATTAATGCCAACGGGTGAATAGAGAAAGATGGGGATAGAGAGAAGAAACGAGACTAAAAAGCGACGACGCATATCCGTTTCCATCGCTTTGGCAATTTGCGGGTTGGTCATCGCCGTTTCGTGGTCGGCATGGCTCATCTTTTGCATATCATGGCCGGCATGAGCACCACCCCGCGATTTCTCTTCCGGAATCAAATCCATGCCACAACCCGGGCATTTGCCGGGTTCAGTTTTCCGCACCTCCGGATGCATGGGACACGTATAGATGACTTCTGTTTCTGGATGGTTGTGATTCATAGGTTATGGGTTATCGATTTTAAAAGTTGCCAAAAAGAAATAATACCAAGGGTGCCGAAAATCAGAAGGGGAAGCCATATCGGCCCGATCAACGGTAGCGGGATGAGAAAATATACATCAATAGTGCCAAGCGATGATGGCCAGCGCATAAAAATATACAGAAATAGATAATAGCCGATATCCCAAAGCGAAAAGGCAAAAACAAACGCCCACAGTTTTTCTCTCAGTCGCTCAAAAGCCAAAAAACCAACGGCGGCAAGCATAACCATTGTTGCCAGCTCGCGCCACATCTCTACCCGCAGAATCTCCCATGGAATAACACGGAGGTCGGCTGCCGTCATAATGAAAAATCCATTCGGATAATATAGCTCACGGAGATACACTACCGCCACGGCTTCAACTACAGCCATGGCAATAGCGTATACCGCAAGCGCCACAATAATTCTTTTTCTTTGTATTTTGTTATTTACCGCCTCTCCCATATTTTTAGTTTTCATTATCTGACTGGTTTATAGCCGCCGGGAACCCCTTTCTTGGACAAAACAATCTGCCACAACTGATTTCTCCTGGCGCGAAACGCTCCAGCGCAAGACAACAGATAATATCTCCACATCCGGTGGAATCTTTCGTTATAATTTGATTTTATTTTTTCCCAGTTATTTTCAAAATTATTATACCAAGCCATGAGAGTTTTATCGTAATCGGTTCCAAAATTATGCCAGTCCTCTATCACAAACAATCCCTCAATTGACTTGCCAATCTGCGCGATTGACGGAAGCATGCTGTTAGGGAAAATATATTTCCCTAACCATGGATTCGCTCCTGTCATCGAACGATTGCCGCCTATCGTGTGCAATAAAAATAAACCGTCATCCTTAAGAGCGCTGTGTACGACTTTCATAAATGTCCGGTAGTTTTTATGACCCACGTGTTCAAACATTCCCAAAGACACAATGTGGTCGAACTTATCATTGACATTGATGTCGCGGTAATCCTGGAGCCGGGTTTCCACGAGCGATTCCGCAGAATCGTGCCGCGCAGTGTCAATTGAAGCGCGGCTTGAAACATATAATTTGTCCGCAAGCGCCTTTTGCTCCCTTGAAACAGTGACTCCAACCGCGCTTACGCTGTATTTCTCCGCGGCAAACCCTGTAAAACTTCCCCAACCGGAACCAATATCAAGTACCCGCTGTCCGGACTGAAGTCCGATTTTTCTGCACACAAGGTCCAATTTTGCTTCCTGCGCTCCATCCAGCGTCATCTCACGCCCTGAGCCTGTCGAAGGGTTCCAGTAGCCGCAGGTATATGTGAGACGCTTATCAAGCATGGCGCGGTACAAATCATTCCCGATGTCATAGTGTTTTTCTCCTATCTCAAAAGCTTTTGATTTTCTTTCCGGATTTGAGACAAAATTCCATGCGATTTTTAATATTATGTCCCAATTTTTCTTAATTCTATTATCAAGTCCGGCCGCAAGGATTTTATGGAAAAATTGGTCTAGTTTTTTACAATCCCACCAACCATCCATATAGGACTCGCCAAGACCCAATGACCATTCCCTAAGTACGCGGCCGTAAAAATTCTCATTATGTATTTGCAGGTCATACGCGTTGCTTCCGTTTATTGTGACACCAGCGCTTTCAAGCAACGACGTTATAATTTCTTTTTCTTTTTTCATGAAAATATAAAAGTGGTTTCTATCACCAAGTGCATATCCGCTTTATTTAAAGTTGCCAAGAAAAACTTCTAACAACATCACCGATACCGAAAATTTTCACCTCAATATTTTTAGTTAATCGTTAAAACCGGATATTTCTTTGATGAGCAAATCATTGGCCATGGCCATATTAGGGTCATCCTTCGCATATCTGACTATTCCCTCTTTATCAAGCACTATATATGTATGCCCCGGCAAAGAACCCCGGTGCATTGAAGATGGGAGGTTTAAAAGACCAAGCTTTCCTGACACGCTTCCCCCAATGTCAAATAATGTCCCTGCCTTAGCTAATTCTGGCATTTTTTCTATGGCCCTTTGCCAATCCGAGCTTGAATCCACCAGCACGGAAAAAGCTTGAATCTGATCCGTATTAAATCGCGAATCGGTGCCAAATCCGGCTATTTGATTCCAACAGGCCGGATAACACATCAATCCTTCATTGAAAAACAAAACTGTGTTTTTCCCTTTGAAGCTTTCGTTCGTGTAAGTTTTTCCGTCTTTGTCCGTCAGTTGAATATCCGGCAATGGCTTACCGATTAATGAATCCAATGGGCCATTGTTTGTTGGCGTACTGGATTGGCCACGGTCAGCACCTATAGAATTTTGGGGTGAGCTTTTAAATAGAAAATATCCCAAAGCCGACACCACTAAAATGGTTATTGCCACATACACGAATGAAACTCCCTTATTATTGCTCATATTTTTTGACTTGTTTAATGAATAAATATATAAAATAACTCACTACCCCGATAAACAAGAGTGCCCAGATATATTCCGGAATATATCTGACAAAACCATTTATGTAATTTAAGAACTTGGCGGAGTAGATATTCATATCCAGCTGATAATCAGAATGGCTATAGAGATTATTGTTGAACGCCAAATAGGTTATATATCCTCCCATACCGAGGAAGATGATGCCGGAAATGAGTTCGGATATCGTCACCCGCCAGCTAATACCGCCCACACGCAGGGTAACCGTTTTTTTAATATTGGCGATTTTTTCGGTTAAATTGTATTTGTCCAAGAAGAGGGCGATGATAAACAACGGCAAAGTCATTCCAACCACATAAGCGAGCGTATAGATGACCCCCCATATAATTGTTCCGCTGGCTACCGACAAGGCAAGGACGCCGGCCAATACCGGAGCGCAACAGGTCGTGGCAATGGCCGAGAAAATTCCCAATAGATAAACCGAGGAGACGTATTTTTTGAAACTATCGCGGACTACAGTGGGCGCCCCGAACTTTTTCCCGAACAGCATGGAAAGCCCCAGAAAAATAAGGAAAATTCCGCCAACGGTGAAAATAGCATTGTGGTATTGGCTGAATAATTGCGCGAGAATTGACGCGCCAAGCCCTATTGGCAGAAAAACAGTCAGCATTCCCAGGAAAAATACGAAGGTCATAAAAAATATTTTGTATTTTTCCTTAAATATATTTGCCAGGTAAGAAGGGAGCAGGACGCTAATACAGCAAGGAGCAAACAGCGCCGCCACTCCGGCTACAAACGCTGCTATGAGTGATGTTCCAACAAGTATATCCATGGTCAATTTAAATTAATCAGCAATATCCCAGACAAAACTCCTTACTGGCGCGTCTATATTCAAAATCTTAAGCTCAATGGATTTTGGTAGAGGAATGATCGACTTGAATATCAAAACTCCTTCTCTATGATGGCCGCCCGGCGCGGCGCCTTCCCATCTTATCGGACGGTATTCTTTGCCCTGATTGTCGACCAGCATCGCTATTTCGACCAATTCTTGGTCGAGCTCAACAGTATGCGTATTAAGACCTATGTCAAATTTCCATTCTACGGCTTTTGATGAAAGCTCCAGCGGAGTAACTTTGACCGTGACTGTTCCTTGCGTGTCAATTCTTGATTCCCAAATACCGGCAGAAGATTTACCCCCTTGCGCGGAATTATTCGTGGCGATTGAATTTGCCTTGTTTTTTGAAAAAACTGAAAACGCAAGGACTCCGACAGCCACAATTGTTATTAACAAAAATGTTTTACTTATCTTCATATTTGTTTTCTGAATTTAATGATTTGGTTGGCGATGTATAAAATTCCCAAAAGATTAAAGAGTAGCCCCGCTCCAAATAGCTCTTTTTGGTATTGAGCAACAACGCTTATTATGCCAGTGATTCCTAAAATAGGAAGGATGTTAACCAGATAATGAGTACAACACGATATCATAGACAGGGTTGAGGTTGTACCGGTTACCACCACGGTTTTGCCGGAAGATGACACACTTTCGTTTTTTATGGACTGTTTTAAATAAGTGTACAAACTTACCTGAATGCCGAAACCAAGCGCGAGGCTAATTATGAAATACCAATATTGGCTAAGTTGGCTAATCGCAAAATCTGTATTGGAAATCAAGCTGACCACGATAAAATAAACCGCAAGTAATGCAGCCGTACTTATGAGTCCCCACACTATTGATTTTTTTATGATTTCATTTTGCATACATCAATGGCAGCAATTTTTGTGATTTTTTGAATTAGGGTCATTTTTTACATTACTGCCCTGTTTATGTTTGTCGTGCATTCCAAACATGTGCCGTAAATGGAATGCGGCAAAACCGCCAATTAATACAATACCAACCCAACCATAACCTATAGAGGTAAAGAACGAAGTTCCTACAAGCAAAGTCACAATCAGCACAAGGCAGCAAACAAGCATCATCCACATCATCCCTTTGTGTTCATGGCCGTTATTATCGCTGTTATTATGATTATGCATAATTTTGATATCGGCTATTATTAATCCGCGTATTGAGCGGGATTGACGTCAAATTGCGCTTTGCAATGTTCGGAACAAAACGAATACGTTTTATTCCTATATTCTGAAGTTATGAGCCCTTCGTTGACTTTCATATTACAGACAACATCGGTAGTCCGAGATTTTGGAGTGGCATTATATCCAAACCTTCTCAATTTTTTTAGCAACGACTTGATTTTATCGGACATTTTTATGTCTTGCTTACTAAGCTGGAATTGTGCATCCAGACGAAATACCAGGCGAATATCCAGGCAAAGGCAAACATGTAGATTGCACCAAGAACAAAACTGCCCAAGCTTATCCATTCAAAGCCGGGTAAAGTTTCGAAAATGGTGTGATGGAGTTGTATTCCGGCCACCGTCCTCCATGGGAGAAATCCTCCAATAAGACAGAGCACATATACTACTTCAGCGCCCAACACGCATTTCCAACCGTATGATTTTAATGATAGTTGTTCCATATATTTTTAATTAATTGATTAAACGATCTCTCCGCGCTTCTCAAGCATCATGTGATGGATGGTCGCAAGCTGAAGCCAGATGGCGATAAGGAGTGTGGTTATAGAGCACAGGAGCATAATATCCCTCGTAAGTCCGAACCACACGACATCAGCAGGCCAGAAAAGAACAGCGAAAGCTGACATGACAACACCGGTAATTCCAGCTATGACGGAAATAACATGTAGTACTTTTGATAGTTTCATATTTTTTAATTAAATTAATTGATTAATAATATATTTTTTAAGCGGACAACCAGCCGCCGTCAACATAAAGCGTGGCGCCCGTTACATAACTTGCTTCTTCCGAGGCCAAAAAAACCACAGCGGCCGAAACCTCTTCCGGCTTGCCTATTCTTTTAAGCGGAACTTTGGCTAACATTGCTTTCATTGCTTCTTCCGGTATTTGCGAAGTTGCCACCATTGGCGTGTCAATCGCGCCCGGGCCGATAGCGTTAACGGTTATCCCCATCGGCGCCCACTCATCCGCCAAGGTTTCGGTCATTCCGATAATTCCGCCCTTGGAAGCGGTGTAATGCGCCCCGCCGGAAATGCCGACGCCAACGCCGCCAGAAGCGATGGAGGCGATATTTATAATCCGACCCCAATTGTTTTTAGCCATTTCTTTCGCCGCTCTTTGGGCGCAGAGAAATTCTCCTTT
>CAYISF010000004.1:0-22471 GCA_964366065.1 uncultured Candidatus Saccharibacteria bacterium
CCGCTCTTTCTCGCTTCCGGTTCCGATATCATCCAGATTCTTTCCAAAAAATTCAGCCACGGGAAAAAAGTTTTTTTGGTCGCGCCCATTCACCATCATTTTGAAGCAATTGGCTGGCCGGCATACAAAGTCACGATGCGCTTTTGGGTTATTTCGGTCATATGCGCCATTATAGGCATGGTCATAGCGCTTATAGGATAGATAGGAATTTTCAATTTTTAATTTTCAATTTTCAAAAATGGGAAAAGGCAAAGCCGACAGATTTTTTATTCTTATCGTAGCAGCATTGCTTTTTCTGGGCATTTTCATCTTCGCGTCGGCATCGCTCGGAGTTCTGGCAAAAAACGCTGATGTTTTCTACAGCATTGTCGCCAATCAGCTGCTTTTGGGGCTTGCCGGAGGGCTTATTTCTTTTATCATTTTCTCGCGAATCCCGTACCGTCTTTGGAAAAAATACGCTTTGCCGTTTTTCGTATTTTCTCTTATCGTCACCGCGCTTGTTTTTACGCCGAATTTTGGATTTGAGCACGGCGGCGCAAAACGCTGGATACACGTCGCATCAATCTCGTTTCAGCCGGGAGAACTCCTTAAATTGGGCCTGATTATATATGTTGCCGCCTGGTTTTCCTGGGCCAAAGAAAAAGCCGGCCGAATCCGCTACGGAGTGCTCCCTTTTATTGTTCTTTTGGCCGTTGCTGCCGCCATCATGCTGAAACAGCCCGATACGGGAACTTTCATCGTGATGTCCATGGCGGCCATTTCCGTATATTTCGCCGCCGGGGCTTCGTGGAAACATCTGTTCCTAATCTGCGTGATTGGTGTTCTTGGTTTTGCCATGCTTATCGCTTTCAAGCCGTACTTAAAAGACCGTTTGGCGACTTTTTTTAATCCGACGGAAGACCCTCTCGGAACTTCATACCAAATCCAGCAATCGCTTATAGCTATCGGATCAGGAGAACTTTTCGGGCGAGGATTAGGACAGAGTGTCCAAAAATTCAGTTATCTTCCGGAGCCGGTAGGGGACAGTGTTTTTGCCGTCATCGGCGAAGAGCTGGGGTTTGTCGGCGGGCTTACCACCGTCATTTTATTCCTTCTCTTCGCGTTCCGCGGTTTGAAGATTGCCAGTCGCGCTCCGGACGCGTTTGGCAGTTATCTTGCCGTCGGCTTGATAGCGCTCATCACGGCGCAATCATTTTTAAACATAGCTTCACTTATCGGCATTTTCCCGCTGACAGGAATTCCCCTTGCTTTCATAAGCCACGGCGGAACTGCTCTTCTTTTCACTCTGGCCGAAGTTGGCATCGTAGTTAATATTTCCAGCTCGTCCCGTAAGTCCTGATGGCGGAATATGTTACAATATGATGATTACGGGAATTAAACGGCTAATAACAAGATGAAAATCGTATTTACCGGCGGGGGAACAGGCGGACATTTCTACCCCATCATAGCTGTCATAGAAAAGTGCGTAGAGCTGATAGAAAAAGAGAAAATTGTTGATGCCAGGCTCTATTATTTCGCCCCCTCTCCATATAACAGGAAAATGCTCTTTGATAATGGCATTCGCTACCAGCATGTGGCAGCCGGCAAGGTACGCCGCTATTTTTCGCTTTTAACGCCGATTGAACTTATCAAAACGGCCGCCGGCATCATAAAAGCGTTTTTCGCGCTTTGGGCCATTTATCCCGATGTTGTTTTCGGCAAGGGCGGCTACGGCAGTTTCCCGACGCTCCTTGCGGCGAAACTTCTCCGTATTCCGGTCATTATCCACGAATCGGACTCCGTTCCCGGGCGGGTGAACATATGGGCCGGGAAATTTGCCAGCCGCATAGCTTTGTCTTATCCGGAGGCGGCGGAATATTTTGATAAAAATAAAACCGCCAATACGGGGCAACCGGTCCGAAAAGAAATCGTCATGACGGCTACGCACGGCGCTTTTGAGTATCTCGGATTAAGCGAAACTATTCCCGTCATTCTCATTTTGGGCGGTTCGCAGGGCGCGCAGATAATTAATGAAATTGTTATGGATGCCTTGTCCAATCTCGTGGAGCGTTATCAGATTATACATCAGGCCGGAAACAGGAATGTTAAAGAAATTGAAGAGACCACGGGCATAATTTTAGAAAAGAGCCCCTACAAAAACCGCTATAAAGTATTCGGCTATTTAAACGACCTGGCTCTTCGGATGTCCTCCGGCGCGGCGTCGTTAGTTATTTCGCGCGCCGGCTCAACCATCTTTGAAATCGCCGCCTGGGCTTTGCCGTC
The DNA here is from genome assembly GCA_964366065.1 of uncultured Candidatus Saccharibacteria bacterium. Lineage (GTDB taxonomy): Bacteria > Patescibacteriota > Minisyncoccia > Phycocordibacterales > VMEP01 > JBAZYZ01. The sequence goes on from CAYISF010000004.1 coordinate 2,263, forward strand.
CATTATCATTCCGATAGCTGATTCAAACGGCGACCATCAGCTAAAAAACGCTTTCAACTACGCCCGCTCCGGCGGCTGCATCGTAATGGAAGAAAAAAACCTTACGCCGCACGTGCTCATTTCCGAGATTGATAAATTGATGCAAAATCAGGCGGCGCGCGAAAAAATGAAGAAAGCGGCCAGCCAATTTTACAAACAAGACGCCGCCTTAAAAATCGCCCGCGAGATTATAAACATAGCGATGAAACACGAGAAATAAGGCGAAATAAAACATTATGGCAAACGCCCCAAAAATCGTTACCCGCTTCGCCCCGTCGCCAACCGGCTTTTTGCATATAGGAAGCGCGCGCACGGCGCTTTTTAACTTTCTATACGCCCGTAAATATGGGGGTGTATTCATTCTTCGCATTGAGGATACCGACCGGCAACGGAGCAAGCGGGAATATGAAGAAAGCATTCTGGAAGGCCTCCGCTGGCTCGGAATTACTTACGACGAGACATGCCGCCAGTCAGAACGCACGGATATCTACCGTAAATATCTGAAAAAATTAATTGATACGGATAAGGCCTATCTCTCCAAAGAACCTGCTATAGAGGGCAAACGAGGTGAGGTTATCCGCCTTCGGAATTCCGGAAGTATAATGACTTTTTACGACGAGATCCGCGGGGAAATAACTTTTGACACGAAAGAGCTCGGTGATTTTGTCATTGCTAAAAGCATTGATGAACCGCTGTATCATTTGGCGGTAGTGGTGGACGACATCCTCATGGGAGTAACTCATGTAATCCGCGGCGAAGACCATATCTCCAACACGCCGCGCCAGATGCTCATTGCCCTGGCTCTGGGAATAGAACATCCGATTTATGCCCATCTGCCGCTTATTCTCGCGCCCGACCGTTCCAAACTTTCCAAGCGCCACGGTGCCGTCTCGGTAACAGAATATTATGAAATGGGTTATCTCTCCGAGGCCGTGGTTAATTTTCTGGCTCTTCTCGGCTGGTCTCCCCAAGGAAAAGATATGAAAGAAGGGGAGGAGCAGGAGATATTTTTACTGCCTGAACTAATTAAAAAATTTGAGCTTGGAAAAATAGGGAAGAGCGGGGCTATTTTCAATATTGAAAAATTAAACTGGATAAACCGGGAACACTTAAAGCGTCTGCCCGAAGAAAAATTAATTGAGCATATCGGAGATACCATTCCTCCAAGAATTCATTCACTTCCCGAATGGAGTGATGCTCGGCTCCGGAAAATTATTCCAATACTTGTAGAAAGAATTGTCAAATATTCTGATGTTTCGGAAATGGGGAATAACGGCGAGCTGGATTTTTTCTTCAAGATTCCGGAATTTAAAGCAAAAGAGCTTGTCTGGAAAAAAGATATCGGAGGGAAAGCCATTAAGGCCTCCATAAATGGCCTTATAAACGCGATAGAGAGCGTTCCGGCCCTTTCGTTTAATAAAGAGGGCGTTAAGGGCGCTGTAATGGATTTTATCGGGCAAAACGACCGCGGTTCCATACTTTGGCCGATGCGATACGCGCTTTCAGGGCTCTCAAAATCGCCGGATCCGTTTACTATCGCTTCTGTCATCGGCAAAGATTCCACGCTCGGCCGGCTTAAAATCGCACAGAAAAAGCTGGGTGAAATATAAGCGATGTCATTGGTCGTGACATCGCTTGAAATCGGTTCGCTTGGTCACAATGAAAATAAATTTTCGCTGCGACCTCGCTGCCAATTATAAGAAATGCCACGGCATTTCTTGAAATTCCGTCGCTCGGCCATCACGAAAATAAATTTCGCATGGCCTCACCAGGAACTATAAAACTATGCGCCAAAAATTGTCAGTCATAGCAATATGCCTCTTCGTTCTCGCCGTATTCTCTTCGGAGTTTTCTTCCTTAAGCGTTAACGCGCAAACCGTTCAAACGGCCTCGGAACAAGAGCAGTTGGACCAGTCACAAAAAGATCTGGAGGCCCTAAAACAGCAAATTTCCGGCAAGAACGCGGAGATGCAAGCCCTCCAGGCGGAAATTGACCAGTACAAAAAACAAATAGAGCAAACTGGCGCCCAAACGACGACTCTTAAAGCCGCTATCAAGAAACTTGAGATTACGAAGGCGAAGCTTGCCGCGGACATAAAGCTGACCCAGAAAAAAATAGAAGCGACTAATTTGGCCATAGAGCAGTTGGGGATTTCCATCGGCAACAAGAAAGACCAAATCAGCCAGGGATTGCGCGCCCTCCAAAGCTCCATGCAGATTATGAATGAACTGGATATGAAGTCGCCCGTGGAAGTGCTTCTGGCCAATGAAAATCTATATGCCGGCTGGAACGATTTTGAAAATCTGCAAAGATTTCAGGGCGGCATGAACAATCAGCTGGAACTTCTAAAATCGCTCAAACGCCAGATGGAAGAAAACAAGCTGCAGAGCGAAAAACAGAAAAAAAACCTGACTTCGCTCAAGTCAGAGCTTTCCGACCAGCAAAAAATCGTTGACCAAAATAAACAGGAACAAAATAAACTTCTAACCGACACTAAAAATAAAGAGTCGGGATACAAAAAAGTACTTGCTGACCGACTGGCCAAAATGCAAAAGTTGGAACAAGAAATTCTGGATTTTGAAGCACAATTGAAGATTGTAGTGGACTCGTCTCTTTTGCCGAAGCCTGGGCGCGGCATTTTAGGATATCCGCTTAATTCTATCCGCATAACGCAATATTTTGGCAATACACCATTCGCCACCCAAAACCCTCAGATTTATAACGGAATGGGGCATAACGGCGTGGATTTCGGGGCAAGCCCCGGAACACCCGTTAAATCGGCCGAAGACGGCATCGTGACCGACACCGGCAATACCGATATGCAGTGTTACGGCGTCTCTTACGGTAAATGGATACTAATCCGCCACAACAACGGCCTTTCAACCCTTTACGCGCATTTATCGCTCATCAAAGTAAATTCCGGCGACGGCGTGGAAAAGGGGCAGATTATCGGATACAGCGGAAATACCGGCTATACCACGGGTCCGCATCTCCATTTCACCGTTTTCGCGACGCAGGGCGTGCATGTATCCGGACCTGCGGAATACAAAAGTAAAACCTGCGGAACTTATTTGAAATTGCCGGTCGCGCCGCGGAATGCCTATCTTAATCCATTGTCGTATCTTTAACTAGTTATTAGTTTACCCTGTTAAATAAAATCTACTGATTTTAATTTGAGTACAAATTATTTAACAGGGTGAATAGTGGGTAGTTGATAATGTATAATGAATATCGCATAATTAGTTTATAACTTCATGGCCTACAAGCTACGAACTACAAACTACAAACTATCTAAAGGGTCTCTCATAACGCTGGCGATACTTTTGGCCGCCGGAATCACACTACTCGGGTATTTTGGCATCAACTTACAGCGGGACATAGTCGGCAATCCGACCGTAGAAAGTAATTTTAGTTATGTGATAAACGGAGTTCAGATTATCTGGAATACATACTTGCGGGACGCAGCGATAAAGTTATGGCACTGGACAGTTGTGAATATAACGAACCTGCCGGTAGGGTCGGGGAATGCCATCAAGATACCGCAAGTAACTTATCCCGGAATAATTAACACGCTTCAATCCACGGACCCGTTATATGGGCAACCTCAAGTTTCTCCTTAATTATTTTTGATAGATTGGATAGGGGAACGAAGGCAGCATCTTATAGTGTCGCATTATAGTGTCGCAAAGAGCGATTGTACGACCATGTTAAAGCTAGATTGTGCGACATTTTTTAATGTACGCACAATCTAGCCACCTTTTACGACACTTCTCTGTGTCGCAAAAGGTATATTGTGCGACACAACTGTATATTAGACCACAAGGCCTTTAGACCACTCCCCTAGAGTTACCGATCCCGCTTCTTTCCACTTTTCCAAAATTGACCCGACTCGCATTTTGAATTAGCCAGAGAGTATATTTCTTCAGCAACTTCTTTAGGATTACGCGACACATCTTTTCCGCCCATATCCGTTTTGACCCATCCTGGGTCAATTGAAGAAACAATAATACCCCTCTCCCCTAGCCGTTTTTGTAACTACTTAAAGCCGGACGGAAAAGTACGGCCGCCAGCATAAAAATTATAATAAATCCAACAATAAAGATTAGATTATTAATTTTCATATCATCTGGCTGTTTCAACTTGTTGGATATTTGTCCGTTTTAAAAGGTCTTCTTGAAGATATTTCGCCACCGACGCGTCAATAACATCAAAGACCCCTTCCGATTCCCCCACGGTATCATTTCCGTCCTGACCGGCTGTGAGAATAATGAGTTTGGAAACATTCATTATCCTATAAATGGCGCTTTGTTCTAAGTTAACATTCTGAATTTGCCGGTACGGAATGGATATTTCTTTCTTGCTGATAATACCGCGTTTAATGATGAGGGCGTGCTCGCCAAGAACGAATGTGCAACTGACATATTTAATCCAACTTCTGACCACTCCCGCCGCGATGACGAAAAAGGCAAATATGAATAAACCGGAAGAAATGAAGCCAAGCGACGGATTAATACTGAAGATTACAAAGGCAAGAAATAGTATGCCTATTCCTGTCGTTACGCTTTGGTAGAGGTAATAAAGAAATGTTTTTATCCCCAGCTTTTGTTCTGTTTCCATGGCTTATCTTTCCTAGAGCTCCTGGAACTACGTCGGGCGATATCGGGCGGCGGCTTTTTTCTCCGCTCCCCTCGCGGCAAAGTATCGGGACAGCTCAAATACTCCGAAAAGGACGGCGGAATAGAACAGGTCTCCGGCTAGTGAATTTTTGAAGAAAGGCAATGCCATCACATACGATTCCAGAAGTCCGGCAGGAGTATGAGAATAAAGTGTTCCAAATTGCCAAACCGCCCAATTTGTAATCAGAAAGAAAAGGAGCGATGAACCGAGCGCGCCGAAAAAAATCGGCAACGCGCGTTTATGTTTTTGCAAAAAGAAACCAATTGCGCTTGAAAGGGCGAAACTGCCGTAAACAGCAAGCATAATCTGCCACGAATAAAACCCGATAAATGCGTCGGCTACGAGCATAACCGCCAAAAAAATAACTAAGGAGTAGCGCAAACCAAGATAGGCGGAAGCGAAAAGCGCTATGGCCGTGACCGGAGTAAAATTTGCCGCATGCGGCAGGAGCCGGCTCGCTATCCCCAAAATTACCAGAAACACCGCCATAATTATAGACATATTTTTTGACATAGTTTTTCGTAAGTTAATTTTACTACTTTTTAATTACCACCGCCATAGCACTGATAACAAATTACTTATAAAAGATGATATGACATGGGTAATTACCGTGATAATATTTTGCGAGGTTTTCGCGCCATCGTTTGCTTCCCCGGCGATAAAGACCGCGGCTGTTTGCCCTGCCCTCCTTTGCCGTCCGTCCGTTATCGTCTTGATTGCCGTTGAATGAGGCGTGGAGGATGCTGGCGCTATGGTAGCGATAATTGGCGCGAGAACCGCTGTTTTGGCGGTGGTAGTGCTATTTTCCGGCACAATCAGTGAAATAGATGAGGATGCAGCTGTCCCTGTCGCTACTGTGTTTTCCAATATTCCCCCGCCTCCGCCACCAGAGAAAATAGTGGCTACCGGCCGGATGAATGAAGAAAGAATAACCGCCCATGGTTTGCCTTGCGCCGCCGGAATCGCGTACGCAGTCGCCCAAATACGCGAATTGATATCGGCTGCCATCGGTTCCAATCCCCCGTCACCCTCTTGCAATGAATATAAATAATCATCAGGAGTATTATTGTTAACAACCCACTGTGAAGACGACTCTGAAAGCGCCGCTATTGCCTGAAGCGCCCAGCTGGTGGAAAAACTTCCTCCACCGCCGAATCCTCCGTCATTTTGCTGCCGCCCCATCAGATAATTACGCGCTTTTGTTTTCGCCTCCCCGACAGAGGGGATGGACGGAACAAGCGAGAGAGATTGAATAGCGGCGGCAGTCAAATCAACACTCCCCTCCCAGGAACCATTCGCCTGTTGCTTGGAAATAATAAAAGTAATTATTTTTTGAATAATTATATCGTCCGCCGAATACCCGCTTTTTATGAGCGGGAGGGTCGCAAAAATGTCGTCATTCACGAGTGACAAACTTCCTATTTGAGAACCGTCAAAATTATCTATAATCTTTTGAATGTAATTGGTTCCGGTTCCATCGTACGGATTTATATTTAGGGACAACAAGGCCATGGCACGCCGTTCGTAATCGGTAACGCTTGTCAATGTATCCGTTGCTCCTTTCAGATAACCGGTGATTTTGTCCTTTGCCGCGCTCGGCGGTCCCGAACCAAACGCGATTGCCGCCCAATCGGTGTATAAGCTGGGGCCAAAAGACCCGTCGGTGTTTTGATGCGCAACTAAAAATTGAAGGGCTTTATATGTATCAATACTATGGTGGAAGATAAAACTGTTTCCCCCACTCCCGCCTCCGCCAGAAACAGGGGGTGGGTCGGAGACGGTTACGGATGTATTCGGAAAATATCCGCTTCCCGCAATTCCAATATTGTAAATGCCGGCAGCCGAAACGGAGAGTGTCGCATTTCCGCTTGAGTCCGTAGTCGATGTAGCAAACTGTGTGGCTGTGAAATTTGAATCAAACTGAACTGCTCCTACTGCTTCTCCGCTGGCAGGAACGTACAATCCGGATGACGGGTCGTATTTCTCTGCCGTTACCGTAAATGGCTCGCCGGTTGACACGGCCGCTTTGTCGGTTGATATCTGCCACTGCGAACCAAAAAATATGTATGCCGCATCGCCGTTTTGAAGGATATATCCGTCCATGCCGAAAAATGGGGATGAACCGTTAACGGCATATATCCAATTGAAACAATCTGGCGTGGCTGATGCCGCTGGCACGAAAATACAATTAACTAAAAATGAATTGAATGAACTGAAATATTGTAAATCGGTAATGTCAAACGAAGAGGTCGCCGTATCCATGGATGATAAAAGCGCCAACACGCTGCGCGCGGGAATCATATACGAAGTGGTGCTTCCGGTAGGGGTAAGTGGGACTGGCGCGGCATTCATGGCGGGAAGTACCACTAGAAACGGCCCTAAGAGAGTGTTATTGTCGCGAATCGCAATATAGGCAGTTTCAGTCGGATTAAGCACGACGCCTATATTAAAGGTCGCCTGCGTCGTGCTTGCCACATTGATTGCACTTGTTGCGGCGCAGATAACAGTCGTCGTACCAAGCGCAAAGAGACTGTTCGATGGCGGTATACAGACCGGAATGATGGCACTAGTATCAGTGTCACTCGCAGATGCAGAAAATATGACATTGGCGCCGTTTGTGCTAGTGGCCTCGACTGTAATATCGGCAGGTACCGTTAGGATTGGTTCGTCCGCAAACGCGTATGTGGCGGGAATCATCGCGGCGAATAAGACAATGGCGGTGATTCCTGTTCTGATTAAGAAACTGACAAAACGCGATGTGTTTTTCATAATAATATTAATAAATTAATAATTAACTTTGTCGCTATATTTCCACTCAATATGGTCGCCAGCTGAAAGTTTGAGGTCTGAAGCTCCGACAGTTGAGTATTTTCCATTCATATAGAGTGTCCAATAATATCCGCCCGCATTTTTAACGCCGTTGATGGCTTCAATGAAATAGCCGAGTCCGGAATACTCTTTGGCGGTAAAGGTAAAAGGGGTAGTTTTTGAGAGTATTGTCATCGCTTCGTGCACATTCGCGTTTTCGGGAACCGTGAAAGTGTAGGCGTTCTCCCCCGCCGAAAGCGTAATGTTTATTTGTTTATTCTCGGGGCGCGGAATATTCCCTCCTACTGATGTTTTAATATTTTCGGAAGGTGTCTCGGGGGGAACAACCGATTTTGTGCCGGAAAAATTGGTGGGAGCAGCAGTAGGTACAATCGGATTCGTCGTTATTGCCGGAGCAATTTCCGAACTCGGTAAATAATATCCATCTAAAAACCATATTCCGCCCGCGATAATTATGACTGCGACAAACCCGTATAATATTTTTTTAATTTTTTCCGGTATCATTTTTTATTATTTTCTTTCTATAACCAACAAAAAAACCTGCGTGAGCAGGGTTCTGTTGGAAGGATCTTTCAATTAGAGAAAGACCAAGCCGCTGTAGTTCCTGCTCGGGATACAGTTATTTGACGACCGGACTCGCCTTAATAAATAAGGATTACCGTTGCGGCACAGTGCCGGAATTTAACCGGACTTCCAGCCCCGCCGTTCGGCAGGACTCGGGACTTACTCCCGACAAATAACCATTAGTCCATTATAGGAAAACATTAAAAAATAGCAAGGCCTTGTTATTTTTTAGCTTTCTCGTAAAGACCGATTAATTCCGCTTTTTCCAGAATGTGCCACTCCATCGCTTTTTCCACGTCCGCTTTGGTGGAAGAGGCCGGGAGATCCAAAACGCCGTCTAAAGCGTAAAGCTTGAAGAAATAACGGTGTTCGCGGTCGGGCGGGCATGGACCGGTGTAGCCGGGCCGACCGGCCTCGTTTAGGCCAATCAGCCCCTTCGGCTCTTTCCCCTCTTCAATCAGAGATACGGTCGGCGGGATATTGAATACCACCCAGTGAACGAACATTCCGTCGGGCCGGAGGTATTTCGGCACATCCGGGTCGTCCATGATAAGGGCGAAACTTTTGGTCCCAGCCGGCGCCTCGCTCCAGGAAAGCGGCGGGATAATATTTTCTCCCTCGCAAGTATATTTCGCGGGAATTCTTTCTCCATTGTTAAATACAGAACTTGTTATTTTCATATTTGAGGTTCTTAAGTAAAAATATAATACCCCGAGGAAAAACGCTGCTATGATAAGCAGAAAAAACAAATTCTTCATAATTTACCGATTGAAGCTAACGGCGCTATAGGCGAGAAAGCCAGCTGCAACGACAGCCAAATAACTAAGCCACATCGGCACATCCCATCCTCCTATCGCCGCGTCCCATCCGAAAATTACCCGTAAGAGGTGTAAGACCGCTATTACCGAAAACACAATTCCAGCGACTAAATTAAAAGTTCTTTGCTCCATATTTTTAAAATTAAAAACTACGACCTTTTTATAATTATACATAATTTACGGAACGTTGTTATAATAATGATATGCACACTTCTTACTCGGCGTTGGATACCTTCAAAATCTGCCCCCTTAAATACAAATATCAGGATATAGACAAATTGAAAGCCCCTAAGCGGATTGAGGCGGTTTTCGGCACGCTTCTGCACTCCGCGCTCAAGTTTATGTTTGAGCGTAATCCTCTCTACCCCACCGTGGACGAAATCATTGATTTTTTCACCAAAGAATTCAACGAGAAGTCGGAAAAAATTATTTGGCCTAATGAAGAGCGAAAAACGGCAGATGAAAAAACGTATTATGAAGAAGGAGTAAAACTTATAAAGAATTTTTACAAGAAAAATCAGCCATGGAATTTTAACGCCCTGGAACTAGAGAGTCGTTTCGCGCTTGAAATCCCCGACGAAAAAACGGGCGAAACGCACACTCTCGCCGGCATCATTGACCGCATTGATAAAAACGACGCCGACGGGAGCTATGAAATTATTGACTACAAGACCGGCAAAAAGATGCCGGCGGAAGACAAACTCGCGGATAATTTGCAACTTAATGTGTATCACTTGGCGCTCGCTAGCCGCTGGCCGTCCGTAGCCCCTGAGAAAATAAAAATGTCGCTTTATTTTCTGAAACATAATGAGAAAATCTCTGCGACGCCGGACATAGGTCGGGAAGATAAAACGAAGAAAGCTCTTCTCATAACCATCCGCGAGATTGAGGAAAGAAAAAAGGCGAATAATTTTCCGCCCACCCCGGGACCGCTCTGCGATTGGTGCGGATTCCGGAGCCGGTGCCCCATGTGGTCGCATGAATACAAGAAGCCGGAAACGCCGTCGGATGAAGAAGTTGCCGCAGCCATCTGTGAATACTTCTCCATCAAAAAAAGCGAAGACGAAAATGACAAGCGACTCAAAGAGCTTCGTGGCAAAATTCTTTCCTATATGGAGAGCCAGAATCTCGGCCGCCTTTTCGGCGGAGAAGGATATATAACCAAAACGATTCAGGAGCGGGTCTCGTTTGATATTGAGAGGGTCAGGCCGATTTTAGAAAAACTCGGGGTTTGGAATGATGCCCTTGAACCGGATATGAAAAAAATTGAGCAACTTGTAAGGTCGCTCCCGGACAACGAGCAAGAAGCGGCTTTGTCTGCCAAAACTACAAAATCAATTATCACGCTCAAGGCGAGCAAGAAATAAAAAACAGTACTCTTACTATTCTAGTCTTTTGCAAAACACTAGAATAGAAATAGTTAGTTATTCCCTACCCCCTACAACCTACCAACTACAAACTAAAAACTAATTCATATTCCCGGACAATTGGCGGCGGGAGTGAGTCCCCTGGCCTCGGCTTCCTCTTTAGTTTGGAACCAAATCTTGTTGGTTTCGTTTATTTTGCTCACGCCCGAACACCACGGCAGATAATACTTCGTGCCGTTCTTTGAAGCGACAAATTTCCCTTTTTCCGCAGGTGCTTGCTGATTTGATTGATTTATCTGGTTTGTTTTGGGCGCTCCCGCTGTATTCCCTTCCGATATGTCCGTAACCGTTATAGGTTCGCGGCTGTCCTCTATCTTTGATAGCCGGCCCAGGCCGAAACTGGCAAAAGCAACGAGGATAATTGTCAGGGCGATAAAAATATCCTTCTTCTGCAAAAGCTCAAGGAATCTTTTCCCCGCCAGCTGCACCCTATTGCCAAAATCTTTGAAATGGTTTAATATCTTATCCATTGTTAATTAATTATACGGCATTTAAGTATTTGGTATAAAGCTACCACCTACTTACTACCACCTACAACCTACCAAATATGGCCCATCGAAAAGCCGGCGGAACAGCCAGTAATCTAAGAGATTCAAACCCAAAATACCTGGGAGTTAAACTCTCCGACGGAGAAACCGCAAAAGCGGGCTCTATTTTAGTGCGCCAACGCGGCACGAAAATAATGCCCGGTAAAAATGTCGGCTTGGGCAATGACCATACGCTTTTTGCCCTTAAGCCGGGGTTGGTTAAATACGGCTCCACGCGAAAAACCGGATTTGACGGAAAAACCGTCGTTAAGAAAATCGTTGATGTTCAATAATTAAAATATTAAACTAAACAAAAAACCCCTTTGCTCCGCCAGTTGGCGGACGGGGGTTTTTGTTTTATGTCGCCTCCACAACCAGGATGAATTTCGCTTTCTTTCCGTGAACATCCGCGGAAATAGCATGTTCGCCCAATTCGCGAATCGGCTTTTCAAGCTCTATGGAATCCGGTTCTATTTCCAGGCGGGTTTGCTTTTTGATTTCTTTCACCAGCTCTTTCGGATGAATTCCGGCAAAAAGGTGTCCTTTCTCGTTGGCCTTCTCTTTCATTACTATGCGAATGCCGTCTAAATCTTCAATGTTTTTAAGCAATAGTTTTTTCTGGACTTCCCGCTCCACTTCTTCGGATTTCTTGAGCAACTCAATTCTTGCCACAGTTTTATCGGTAACTATTTCCACCAATCCCTTCGGTAAAAGGAAATTACGCGCATAGCCGTCGGCGATATTTTTTATTTCATATTTTTGTCCGACCTTCGGCACATCTTTGAGAAAAATTACTTTCATTAATTTTTAGTTTAATAAGTTACGCTTCGCTCTAGTTTCATAAGTTCAAGAAGTCTAAACTTATCCAACTTTTTAAACTTATACAACTTATCTAACTTTTCAATAATATCTCTACCGCTTTATCCAGCTGCGGGTCGCGGCCCTTGGCAATATCTTCGTCAGTCGGCTTGACCTCTATATCCGGCTTCAATCCTCCTTCAGAAAATGAAATTCCGTTCGGCGTGAGCCAGCGGGCTATTGTTACCTTAAGCGACGTGTCGGCCGTTATCGGCACCAATTCCTGCACTGAACCTTTGCCGAAAGTCCTCTCCCCGACCAACTTTGCCACTCCATGCTCCGAAAGCGCTCCGGCAAGAATTTCCGAAGCCGAAGCGGAACCTTGGTTCACCAGAATCACAAATTTTAATTTATCGGTAAAGATGTTATATCCCCTGCTCCGATATATTTTTTCTCCGCCGGTTTTACCGACATCTTCTTTCACAACAACTCCGCCGACCGGCAAAAACCAGCTCGCCATATCCACCGCCGCTTCCAAATAACCGCCTGGATTGCCGCGAAGGTCCAAAAGGAGCTTGTCGTTCCCGGACTGCACGAATTCGCGCAGAGCGTTTCGGAAAAGGTCCGGAGAATTGGCGGAAAAACTGTAGAGCTTAATGACAAAAATGCCGTCTTTCCGGCTTTCCGTGTCAATCGTCGGAATTTGTATGACAGCGCGAATAATTTTAACTTCAATCGGTTGTTTCACTCCGTCGCGATAGAGCGAAAGAGCAACTTCTGTCCCTACTTTGCCGCGTATCAAACTGACCGCCTGATCAACAGTCATATCGGTCGTGGGCTTTCCGTCTATCTTTAAAATCTTATCTCCGGCTTTAATTCCGGCGTTGTACGCCGGCGTGTCCTTTAGCGGCGCGATAACGGTTACCGTACGGTCGCGAAGGCCGACTTCCATGCCGACCCCGCCAAATTCTCCGTTGATGGTCTCGGCAAACGCCTTTGACTCCACCGGCGGGAAAAAAACGGTGTACGGGTCGCCCATGGATGAAGCCAGTCCGGAGATGGCTCCCCAGACCTTTTCCTGGTCGGTGGGAATTTTTTTCTTGGAAACATATCGCTCGGAAAGTATGGTCCATGCTTTCCAAAACGGGTCAAAATCAACCGTGCTTGTAGAAACGGCGATTGCCGGATATTTGTTCAAAAGATTGATTTTCTCTATATCCAAATGGCGGTTGGCGCCGAAATAATAACCGCCGCCGAAAGCCGCTCCCACAAGGACAACGCCGATGGTAATGGAAAGAATAAGACCTTTCCGTTCGGAAGAAAACATATGCGGAATAGTATAGCACAAAGTGAAAATTTCGTACCGCGATAATAATCCTTCCGCTTTTTTTCAAATACTATATACTATATTCTATATACTAAATACTAATCCCTTATGCTCTCAAAATTCGCATACAAACGGCTCACTTGGATAGATTTGCAATCTCCGACAAAAGAAGATGTCCGAAAAGTGATGGAAAAATACGGAATACACCCTCTGGTCGCCGAGGAGCTTCTCATCGAAACCATCCGCCCGAAAGTTGATTATTACGGCAATCAGATTTACCTGGTTCTCCACTTTCCTACTGTTACTCACACCCACAACGGCAAAGCGTGGCAAGAAGTTGATTTTGTCATCGGAAAAAATTTTCTTCTGACTGTCCACTATGAAATCATTGACTCCTTGCTTGAATTCTCAAAAATGTTTGAAGTGAATTCAATCCTTAAAAAAAGCAATATGGGAGAACATGCCGGCTTTCTTTTCTTCCATATAATGCGGGAGTTGTATAAGAATCTGGCCAGTGAACTTAATGTCGTGAGAAAAACTTTGGAAAGCATAGAAGAGCACATTTATAGCGGCAATGAGCGGGTCATGGTGGAAACGATTTCAAAAGTCAACAGAAAGCTCATTAATTTCAAGCAAGCTGTCCGTTTCCATAAGGATGTATTGGACTCTTTTGAAATCGCCGCGAAAGATTTGTTCGGCGAAAAATTCGCCGCTTACGCAAGAATGATTTCCGGCGAATGCTCTAAGATTGTAAGCATTTTAGACGGACACAAAGAGACCCTGTCTGACCTTTGGGATACGAACGACTCCCTGCTTTCAAGCAAAACCAACGAAACGATGAAGACCCTGGCCGCTCTGGCGGCAATTTTACTGCCGGTCTCCTTAATCGGCTCCATTTTCGGCATCAGCTCTAATTTCATACCCTATATGAATGAACCTGACGCCTTCTTCTTTGTAATCGGTCTTATGGCGCTCGCGGCCGTATGCATGTATCTCGTCTCAAAGTGGAAACGATGGCTGTGAGACCCGGAACACGCATCACGCATCACGTAACAAGAATGTAGTACATGATGTTTGATACGTGTTGTGTGTTACGTGATTTATGATTTATCTCTACAACACCCTATCTCGCGCCAAAGAAGAATTCAGGCCGATAAAACCCGGCTGTGTTTCTATGTACCACTGCGGGCCGACGGTTTATGACTACGCCCACATAGGTAATTTTAGGTCATACATTTTAGCCGATACTCTGCGGAGGGTGTTTGAACACTCGGGTTTTTCCGTGCGGCAGGTGATGAATATAACTGATGTTGACGATAAGACCATAAAAAGAAGCCGGGATGAGGGAGTCGGTCTTTCTGACTTTACCGCGAAATACGAAAGCTCTTTTCTGGAAGACCTATACGCTCTTAATATAAAAAAGCCTCTTGAGATGCCGAAAGCGACCGAAAGTGTCAGCTTAATGATAGCCCTTATAGAGACCTTACTCGAAAAGGGAGTTGCCTACAAAGCGAAGGATGGAATTTACTTTTCAATAGATAAAGCGCGGAGTTATGGCGAACTGGCTAAGATATCACTTGGCAGCGGAGCGCGGGAGCGCATTAAAAATGACGAGTATGACAAAGAAAATCCGCAGGACTTCGCTTTATGGAAATTCCATACCGAAAACGACGGCCTGGTCGGGTGGGAAGCGCCATTCGGAAAAGGCAGGCCGGGCTGGCATATTGAATGCTCGGCTATGTCCATGAATGCTTTGGGAGAGACCTTTGATATTCATACAGGCGGGGTTGACCTCATTTTCCCCCACCACACAAACGAGATTGCCCAGTCGGAGTCCGCGACCGGCAAAAAATTCGTGAATATGTGGCTACATAACAATCATATGCTCGTTGACGGGGAAAAAATGTCCAAATCGCTCGGTAATACTTACACCCTCGCGGATTTGGAGAAAAAGAACATCGACCCTCTCGCCTATCGTTACTGGCTTCTCTCCGCGCATTACCGGACACTCTCCAATTTTACCTGGGAAGCAGTGGCAGGCGCGCAAAATGCTTTTGAAAAATTAAAATCATTAGTCATGGAATTTCCGAAAGGCGGCAAAGTTGACCTCGCCTATAAAGCGGAGTTTGATAGTTTTATCAACGACGATTTGGACACGCCTAAAGCCCTTGCTCTTATGTGGGAACTTGTTCACGACCAAGAAGTGCTGCCGGCTGACAAAAAAACGACTATTTTAATGTTTGACGAAATATTCGGATTAAATCTTAAAAATATTCATCGCCAAGAAATTCCCGCGGATATTACCGCGCTTGCCCAAAAGCGCGAAACGGCACGGGAAGCCAAAAATTGGCATCTGGCCGACGAATTGCGGCGCAATATTGAAGCCCGCGGGTATGAGTTGAAAGATACCGAAAACGGACCAAAAATAACAACTAAGTAATGGGGCTATCGGTAAAATACACACCTTAAGCACAATTTCTCCCGTATTGCCTGATTTTTGGCATGTCCTTCATATGTTAGAATACGAGGGTCATGGTCACCTCCATCCGCATTCCTCCCCAAAACATTGACTCGGAAAAGGCCTTTCTGGGTTCCATTATGCTTCGCCCTGACGCGATGCACGAAGTGGTTGACACTATAGACCCGAACGATTTTTACGCCGAGAAACATCGCATCATATACGCTGCGATGCTCTCGCTTCTCGGGAAAAACGAACCCATAGACCTTCTTTCCCTCTCTTCAAAAATGAAAGAGCGGAAACAGTTGGAACAGGTCGGCGGCAGTTCATACCTGACCGAACTGGTGAACTCCGTCCCCTCTTCCGCGAACATCGGCTACTACGCGGGCATTGTTCACCAGAAAAGCATTCTACGGAAATTGATAGAAGCGGCCGACCATATCTCCGAACTTGGCTTTACCGAAACGGCGGAACTGGCGAATGTTCTTGATGAAGCGGAGAAAAAAATATTCGGCGTCACCAATTTCCAAAAATCGCACCAGTTTGTCCACCTGAAAGATACTTTAAGCGAGGCCTGGGACAGAATTGACCGCCTCCACAAATCAACGGGTGAACTCCGCGGCGTTCCTTCCGGCTTTAAGGACTTGGATTTAAAGCTTGCCGGATTTCAAAAATCCGACCTTATTATACTGGCCGCCCGGCCTACCATGGGCAAAACGGCCCTTGCTCTTGATATCGCGCGGCAGGCCGCGACTCTCTACAACGTCCCCGTCGGCATTTTCTCGCTTGAAATGGCCGCGCAACAGCTAGTGGAAAGAATGCTCGCCGCGGAATCCCGCGTGGACGCCTGGAAACTCCGCGTAGGCAAGCTTTCAATGGATGAAGAATTTTCAAAACTCCGCGATGCTCTGGATAAGCTTTCCAAAGCGCCGATTTACATTGATGACCAGCCAAGCAGCAATATCGTAAAAATGCGCTCAGTGGCAAGGCGGCTCAAAAGCGAACATGACTTGGGTCTCATTATCGTTGATTACCTTCAACTTATGACACCGACCAAAAATTACGATTCCATGGTAAACCAAGTTACCGAAATCTCGCGCTCGCTCAAGGGTTTGGCCCGTGAACTTGAAGTGCCGGTTCTAGCGCTTTCACAGCTTTCCCGCGCCGTGGAATCGCGCGGCGGGCGTCCGCGCCTGTCCGACCTGCGTGACTCCGGTTCCATTGAACAGGATGCTGACGTGGTTATGTTTATCCATCGGGAAGACAGATACAACGAGAATTCGGAAAAGCCCAATATTGCCGAGATTATGATAGAAAAGCACAGAAACGGCCCTACCGGGAAAATAGAACTGTATTTTGACGAGAAGAAAGCCACCTTCCTTTCGGTTGAAAAGGGCGACTTTGAGAACTTAGGCGAAAAAACTTTCTAGTAAATAATGAACTCTACCGCCGAAAAACTTGAAGAATTTTTTCGTAAATTTCCCGGTATCGGCTCCAGGCAGGCGAAACGGTTTGTGTATTTTCTCCTAACCCAAAGAAACGGTTTTACTCAAGAGTTGACCGGGCTTTTAACGGCGCTTAAAAAAGATATTTCGCAGTGTAGCGAATGTTTTCGTTTTTTCGGAAGCGAAAACGGCGCAAAGATATGCCCGACCTGCGGTTCTAAAACATCCGACGTGGGCATTTTGCTTGTCGTGGAAAAAGACATTGATTTTGAAACCGTGCAGAAAAGCGCCACCTACAGCGGGCACTATTTTATTTTGGGCGGACTCATCCCCATTTTGGAAAAAGAACCAGCCAATAAAATCCGCATTAAAGAACTGGTGGAAAGAATAAAGCGTGACGGCGAGAAAGGAATTCTTAAAGAAATCATTCTGGCCCTTTCCGTGAATGCCGAGGGCGAGAATACCGCGGGGTACGTGAGGAAAACGCTGGAACCGCTCGCCATAAAGTACGGCTTTAAAACCACGGCTCTCGGGCGCGGATTCTCCACTGGACTGGAACTTGAATACTCCGACGCCGACACGCTAGGAAACGCCTTAAAAAACAGGCAGTAATAAAAATCCCCCGCATTGCGGGGGATTTTTATTATATGATTGCCGTTATTTCAACTTTCATAAACGGCTGGCGATGGCCGCGGATTTTCAAATATCGGCTTTTGGCTTTGTATTTAACCACCACCACTTTTTTTGCTTTTCCCGCTTCGGTAAGTTTGGCTTCCACGGAAACACCCGGAACAAGCGGCGCTCCCACCTTGGTTGTCGCGCCGTCGTCCGTAAGGAGAACTTTGTCAAATACAATCTTATCGCCAACCTTCGGTTCTCCGGCCAATTTTTCAATCTTAAGGGAATCACCCACGGAAACTTTATACTGTTTTCCGCCGGTTGCGATAACGGCAAAAGTGCCCGCCACCCCATTAGAGATTTTACTTTTTATGTTTTTTGTGGCCATATAATTTTATAAACGCCTCGTTATTGTAAAACCATTAGGCACTGCAATGAATCTCTAACGGGGCAAGTATTGACCGCCATTCTATAGGAAACATGCTTGTTTGACAAGCTTTACCGTATTCTTATATAGTTTAAGTACCTGGTTGAAACTAATCGGGGCTCGTTTCTCCTCCCTGAGCGAGCGGCGGCTCTAAACCGCCTTTGGGCCTGCGTTACTCCCCTTTCGCAGGCCCTTTTTTATTTCGCCTAGCGAGGAGCATATGAATGTGATTACACATTCACAATGTCCGAGCGGCGGCGAATCAAAAGGTAAATACCCTGCGGTTTAATACCTTTTATTTCGAGGCGTGGCGACGCCGAGATACTGAGCCGAGTATACGGCGAATATATTATTCCTCTTCGCCTGTTGGCTTCTCAAGCACCGGCACTTCATATTTAAATCCCTTGCCTTCAGTAATTTTCATAATGTCGGTATCCACTCTTTTGAATTGCTTTGAAGCATTGGTAAAATGCCCAACTGTTGTGCCGAGCGAGGACCCTAGTTTTTGCATAAAAATTTTATAGTTCATCAGGTGCTTGCCTAATCCTTCAACATTCTTTCTGATTTCTTTGGCCGATTCCTCAATTTGAAGCGCCCGAAGCCCCTGAAGAACTGTCTGAAGATACGCCATAAACGAAGTCGGCGAAACTATAATTACATGTTTTTCGCGGAAAGAGTATTCTATTAAATCGCGCGACGAGCCGATTTTATTCACCAAAAGGTCATAGTAAATCGCCTCTGAAGGGATGAACATAAAAGCGTAATCCAGTGTCCCCTCTTTTGGCTTTATATATTTTGACGTTTCATCAATCCTGTTTTTAACGTCCTGAAGGAAGAGTTTTTCCAGTTTCTCTCTTTCTTGCGGGTTTTTCTCCACGGATATACGATTGTAATTTTCAAGGGAAAATTTGGAATCTATCGGTAAAATTTTGTCTTTATTGCGCTGGTCAAGAAATATCACGGCATCAACAATATCGCCATCGCTAAATTTATACTGCAATTGAAACTGCCCCGGCGCCAGGACATTTTTAAGGACTGTATCAAGATAATATTCACCGAGCACTCCGCGCTGTTTCGGGTTCTGAAGGGTGTTCTGAAGCATTTTCAATTGCTCCGCGACATTCGATACTTGCTTTTGCCCTTCGTCCACGCGGGTTAATTTCTCGGTGATGTTCTGAATAAGGCGCTGTGATTCAGAAAATTGGGAACGGACGGCCTCCTGCATTTCTTTGTTTGAAATTCCAAGTTTTGATTCTACCGACTTTGTCAGATTTTCTATTTGGTTTTGGAGAAGTAAAAAACTGTCGGCCTGCGGTTCTTTATCTTTATTTTTCAACAGAAAAAAGACGGCGATTCCCCCGACGACTAGCCCGATAATTAGAAAAATGATTGTTTCTATTGCCATATCTTTATTTTATCAAAACAGGGTTGATTTTTCTCCCTCGCTTTTTTTCTTTGGTTTTGGCGATACTTCCGCGACCGCCCCGCGGTAGTTGCAGTAGTCGCACACATCACTTGCTTTTGGTATCTTGTCCGCGTCCAAAGTTTCTTTGATTTTAAAAAGTGTCGGTTCAACCCAGTCGTCATTTCCGACATAAGGAATAATTTTGATATCAAACTCCAGCTTGCCGTCAAAGGCCTCTTTATCAGAATCCGCGTTTGCGTACACGAAATATCCCGTATCGGATACGTCAAAACCGTTTCGGCGGAACAGCCATTGGTAAATCTCTATTTGCCGCTTATAACTGTCCTGCCACTCCGCATCCAGATTAACTTCTGTCTTTTTGCTGGTCGCTTTATAATCAACCACGATAAGTTTTCCGTCACTTCCCTTCCACACATCATCAATGCCTCCGCGGACTGCGAGTCCGGTAGGATTGTGGGTATATTGCACCCCGCGTTTCAAGGCATCCCGCCAGGCATCAAGTTCTTTATGCTGAAAAGGCACCGCATCAATGTCATATTCTTTCATAAGCGGATGGGCTTCGTTTTTTGCCCGGTGCACGTCAAATTCGCGTTTAAGCAATTCGTCAACGGCGCTGTTTAAACTAAAGGGGAAACCGGGCGGGCGGGCAACTCCCAGCTTGTTATCAATATAAAAACATCTGGGACACTCTAAAAACAGAGCTATCCTTGAACGGCTTAAGCGGAAATTTTTCCCGCCATAATTCCAGTCCAGATTTCGGTTGGGCTTGTAATACTGGCTCATAATTCTCTGATTGTATCACAGATGCTATAATGAAAAAGTTGATTT
>CAYISF010000005.1:0-20238 GCA_964366065.1 uncultured Candidatus Saccharibacteria bacterium
GTTGGGGTTGGTTTTGTATTTTTTTCCTCGCTCTTTCTGTTTTTTATACAATACTCATATCTATTAACTGCTGGGCCGGGGGGGGGGGGGGGGTCCCCCGGCCCCCCCCCCCCGCCCCCACTGCCCCGCGCGTAGTGGCGCGCGGGATACTGCTGCCTTGGCAGTCGGGCCGGCGTCCGATCAGTCCTTGATCAAGTCGCGGTATGCCCTGGCGCCGAGTGGTGCTGAGGATGTTGCAACACGCGCAAAATTATAATCAACCGGCCAACGACTGGGACCTGCGCGGATTCTCATATTTCTCATCCTTTCTTGAAAGAACTCATCAGCGGAGAATTCCGCCGACTTAAAGCCATACTAGCATAACCTATATTTCCTGTCAACCCCGTTAGAAACTGCCTCCTTGATTTCCGGAAGTTAGCTTTACGCGCTATTCGGTCTCCTTTTTCTGAGGTTATCCGGGATAAAATTACCCGGCAGATGGCCACCCCCTTTCCCGCGAGGAAATAATTTCCGCCCCGCGAACAACTGATTTATTTGTAGCGCACTAATTGCAAAATTGCAAGAGAAAAACGGATAATTGAAAATTTATCAAATTCTGATACCATTCCACATATGGTCATTACTTACTACGGCAAACAATTTTTTAAACTCCAGCTTGGGGACACGGTTATCGCGGTGAACCCGATAGGCAAGGACTCAAAATTGTCCGGTTCGCGATTTGGCGCCGATGTCGGATTAATTTCTATAAACCATCCCGATTACAACGGCGCGGAATCAATAAGTTTCGGCGAAAAACAGCCGCTTATTATTTCCGGACCCGGCGAATACGAAATTAAGGAAATTTTTATTAAAGGATTTTCGGGTGAAGCGGAACTGGACGGGAAAAAATATATAAATACCATTTACACCCTGTCTCTGGACAATATCAATATGTGCATTTTGGGCGCTCTTACAACAAAGCAATTGTCTCCCGAAGTGAAAGAAACCATTGAGGAGGTAGACATACTTTTTGTTCCGGTCGGTTTACCCGGCCTTTCTCCGCGCGACGCGTATAATTTGGCGTCTTCATTTGAGCCGAAAATAATCATTCCGATGGATTATGACAATGCTTCTCTCAAAGTGTTTTTGAAGGAGGGCGGCGCCGAAGACACGGAAGCACTTGAGAAATACGCCGTCAAGCGAAAGGACATTGAAGGCAAAGAGGGGGATATAGTTTTGCTTAAGCCGCAGGGCTAACGTCCCAATACGAAACAACGAATAAACTACGAATGGCTGCGAATTTATTCGTAACAATTCGTTGACTTATTCGTTACTTCGTATATTGGTATCGTGTAAATATTATGCAAGAATACTTAGAAAAACTTCGCAAAAAACCGGTGCATGTCCGGCACACCATTCTCGTGGTTACGACGACCGCTCTTACCGCCGTTATTTTTCTGGTATGGCTTTCATTTTGGGCAAATCCATCTTTGGTTGGCGGACCGGGGGATACTGCGGCGCCTTCCGGCACGGCCCCATCCTCGCTCCTTAAGGACAATTGGCAGAGTTTGATAGGAACGTTCCAAGACGGTTTTTCCGAGATAAAAAACCAATTTAGATTTTAGGGCGGGAATCTCCAAATAGGGCTTAATAAAGCGCGATAAATCGGTCGTTTTTTCTTTGAAAAAACGACCCAATTATGCTAGAATTAAGCAAAATAAGGAGCCGTTTAGGCGACTATATTTTGATTAACCCGCCAAAATTTTTGTAACCAAAAACTTAGGCGGGTGCTCAATGTCGCAGTTATATTTAACTCGGCATTAACCTCGTAAATACAAGCGACATATGGCAAAAGACAAGGAAATAGCCCCTAAAAGAGCTCTGGAGGACGGTATTGTGCCGGTGGGTATTTCCCATGAAATGCGCACCTCTTATCTGGACTATGCCATGTCGGTTATTACCTCGCGCGCTCTCCCTGATGTGCGCGACGGCCTCAAGCCCGTGCACCGCCGCATCCTCTATTCCATGCACGAACTCGGGCTTACTATCTCCGCCAAGACCAGAAAGTCCGCCGCGGTGGTGGGAGATGTACTCGGCAAATACCATCCTCACGGCGATATTGCCGTCTATGACGCTATGGTTAAAATGACGCAGGAATTTTCTCTTCGTTACCCGCTTGTTCTGGGACAAGGCAATTTTGGTTCCATAGACGGCGACTCGGCCGCGGCCATGCGTTATACGGAGGCCAAAATGTCGCGTATAGCGAGCGAGATGCTTCGCGACTTGGATAAAGAAACCGTGGAGTGGCATCCGAATTACGACGGTACCAGGAAAGAGCCTGCCGTAATGCCGGCCGCCGTGCCGAATCTTCTTTTAAATGGAACACTCGGCATCGCCGTAGGCATGGCCACTTCCATCCCGCCGCACAATTTAAACGAAGTTGTTGACGCGACTGTCGCTCTCATAGACGACGAAGAGGCCACCAACGAGGACTTGCTTAAGTTCGTGAAAGGTCCCGACTTTCCGACCGGTGGCATTATTTTTGCCGACAAAGAAGTGCATCACGCTTACGCTTCCGGGCGCGGCGGGGTGGTGTGCCGCGGGGAGGCGGAGATTGTGGAAACAAAGAGTGGACAATTTCAGATTATCGTTTCCTCTCTCCCGTACCGCGTCAACAAGGCGGAGCTCATCGTGCATATAGCGGATTTGGTTCACGAAAAGAAACTTGAAGGAATCAAAGACATTCGCGACGAGTCCACCAGAGATATCCGCATAGTCATTGACTTAAAAACCGGCGTGCATCCGCAGAAGGTCTTGAACTTCCTTTACAAGCATACCGAGATTGAGAATACTTTTCACTTCAACGTTCTGGCCCTGGTGGATGGAATACCGCAGACGCTATCCCTTCGGGCCATGCTTCGGGAATTTATTTCGCACCGAGAGGTGATAGTAAAGCGCCGCACGCAGTTTGATTTGCGCAAAGCGGAAGAGCGCGAACATATTTTAATCGGGCTTAAAAAGGCGCTTGACCATATTGATAAGGTGGTGAAGACGATAAGGGCTTCCAAAGATACTCCCACAGCGCAGGCGAATCTGATGAAAGAATTCAGGTTCTCCGACCGGCAAGCTGTCGCAATTTTGGAAATGAAGCTTCAGAAATTAGCCGGCCTTGAACGGAAGAAAGTGGAAGAAGAGCTTTTGCAAACGGAGGAGCTTATAAAAAAATTAAAGGACACACTTTCAAGCTCAAAGAAAATTTTGAAGGTTGTGAAGGACGAACTTATGGAGGCCAAAGAAAAATACGGCGACGAACGCCGGACCAAGGTGGTAAAGGGCGGAGTAAAAATTATTTCCGAAGAAGATCTCATTCCCGAGAAGGAATCGGTTTTGGTTTATACCGCCGGAGGTTACATAAAGCGCACCGACCCGGCCGAGTACCGGACGCAAAAGCGCGGCGGCGTCGGGGTGGTTGACCTTGACACCAAAGAAGAGGATTTCGTGACCCATCTGCTTACCGCCAACACGCACAGCGACCTTCTTTTCTTTACCGATAAAGGCAAGGCCTATCAGATAAAAATGTACGATATTCCCGAGGGCCGCCGCGCGACTAAAGGAAAATCAATAATGAATTTCCTGGAGCTCAAGGAAGACGAGAAGGTGACGTCCATTCTTGCCATGCCCAAAGCCCTCAAGAACGCGACCCTCTCCATACTTATGGTGACAAAAGACGGCACGGCCAAAAAGGTCTCGGCTGAAAGCTTCAAAGACGTGCGGCGAAGCGGTATAATTGCTTTGAAGCTCCATCTTGGCGATATGCTGGAGGCCGCGCTTTTTACGGATAAGGGAGATGAAGTAATTTTGGCGACGCGGAAGGGACAAGCTATCCGCTTTAAAGAGTCCGATATTCGCGAGATGGGCCGTTCGGCCGGCGGCGTGCGCGGCATGAAACTGAAGAAAGGGGATGTTTTGATTGGCGCGAGCGTTATAAAAAAAGACGCCAAGAATTCAATGTTTCTTGTTATGATGGAAAATGGATACGGCAAGCGGACGGCGCTAAAAGGATACAAGACGCAGAAACGCGGCGGTTCAGGCGTTAAAACGGCCAAGGTAAACGCCAAGACGGGTAATCTAATGGCTTCCGGCGTAGTAACGGAAGAGATGTCGCAGATTATAGCAATGTCCAGGAAAAGCCAGGTGGTCCGCGTTGACCTTTCAAGCGTGCCGTCACTTGGCCGGCAGACGCAGGGCGTCCGTATCATGAAACTCCGCGCGGGTGACGCAATCGCTTCGCTGACGTGCCTTTGAATACAAGAATTTAGAATTTAGAATATAGAATATAGAAAAAATCGTATGCCATCTAGTAATCAAGAAAATAACAAAAAAAGCAAAGAAGTTGAAGATAGATTTCAGCAGTGGTTGGACAAAAATGGAATACCATACTGGTATATCCAGCAAGATATAAAAACTTTTTCTCCGGCCCTAAAAAAGTATATGACGAAACGTCCTGATTTTATGGTTCTTATCCCACATGTCGGTTTTATTCTCGTTGATGCGGAATATAAACTTCCGGCGGAAAAATACGAAGATTTTTACATAAATACTGCTGAGACTGAACAATATTGCAACCTTCAAAATTATTTCAATTTGCAAGTTTGGTATGCTTTCGCGAATGAACACGACCATTACAAAACTTGGCACTGGATTCCCGTTTCTAAAGTTTTGGAAATTGGTAAGAAAGAAAAGAAAATGTTTACAAGTCCTAGTGGGGGTTATTGTTCTATACCTATGGATAAATTTATTCAAATATCACATTCTTCTGGCAACATGGGAACTCTTTTTTCGGAGATTCCTAAATTTTATTAAAATATGGCTAGTTTAAAACGATTCCAATTTTGAGTTTCCTAAATTCTAAATTCCATATTCTATATTCTTGAATTTTATGTCTTTCTTAAATCCAGAATCAGTCGTTAAACAAATCTCATTTGAACAGGGAATGCGCGTGGCCGACTTGGGCGCCGGCACGGGAGCGTTTACAATTCCTGCCGCCAAACGCGTGGGCGAGCGCGGGCGTGTCTATGCGGTTGACGTGAATCAGGACCTTCTGCTCGCAATCAAAAGTACCGCCATGCGCGAAAAGCTTTCCAACATTGAAATAATTCGCGGCGACATAGAGACGCCGGGCGGAACCTCGCTCGCTGACGGTTCCGTCGGCATGGCCATTCTGGCTAATGTGCTGTTTCAGACGGAAAAAAAAGAAGCTGTTACGAGCGAGATAAAACGGATTTTACTGCCTCGGGGAATAGTCCTTGTGGTGGACTGGAAAGCGTCATTCAAGGGGTTGGGACCGCGGGAAAGCGATGTTGCGAAAGAAGAGGATGTGAAGAAACTGTTTCTTAATTCCGGCTTTGCTTTGTATAATGAAATTGACGCTGGTGAATATCACTACGGCCTTTTGTTCAATAAGCTGTAGAAATTTTACCCCAGTCCCACTTTTGCAAAACCATAATTGATTATCGTGATAAGCGTTACCTACAAAGAACCAACTAAAGCAACGCGCTTCCCGAAGCAAGCCGCTTCGCGTCTGCTACGGGACAGGTCGCCAGCAGTGGTTGCATATAGGCCTACTTACCCCGTAGGAAGTTTTACTTTCCTTCGGGGTTCGGCCACGCGCGTTGATTTTGTAGCAACGGCAAAAGTGAGACGGGGTGGCGATTTTTACAGTCGCTTCACTCCTTAAAAATCGGCCATGACTAATTTCCAAATCGTTCTCCTCTCCGTTTTTGGTTTTTTTATCCTTTTCGCAATTCTTCTTTTTTCGGGATTAATACCGGGATTGAAAGGCGGAGGCAGTAATTCCGGCGGGACTGTTGTTTTGTGGGGAACAATACCGGATAGTTCAATGTCCGGCTTGCTTGATGAATTTAACCGCCAAAATAAGCCTACCGTGCTGGCCTATGTTGAGAAAGACCCGGACACGCTTGACCGCGACCTCGTGGAAACCCTTGCTTCAGGCTCCGGACCGGACCTGATTATGCTTCCGAGAGAGCTTATCTACAGGCATGCCGATAAATTGTATCCGATACCATACGCGACACTCTCGAAGCGCGATTTCTTAAACACATTCGTGCAGGAAGGAGAGCTCTATTTGACGGACGCGGGAGCCCTGGCTCTGCCTTTCAGGATTGACCCGATGGTGATGTATTTTAACCGCGATATTCTCTCAAATGCCGGCATTTCACTGCCACCCCAGACATGGGAAGAAATCCTCGCTATAGCGCCCAAACTGGTTACCAAAGACAGTTCCGGGAATATCACGCAAAGCGCGGTGTCATTCGGAGAGTATGGCAACGTTACTCACGCCAAAGATATAATAGCGCTTCTCGCAATACAGGCGGGGAATCCCATCGTTACGCCGGTCCAAGGGGGATTCAAATCCAGCTTCGGCGAAACAAGCAATCTTTCGCTTAGGTCAACCGATGAAGCAATTCGGTATTACACGGGTTTTTCAAATCCCGTTCAGCCGCAATATTCATGGAATAAATCTCTGCCGAATTCACGTAATGCCTTTCTTTCCGGCGCGCTGGCATTTTACTTCGGATACGCCAGTGAACTCTACGGCCTCCGCAATTCAAATCCGCATTTAAATTTTGACGTAGGAAGAGTGCCGCAGGCGAAAGGAGCACCCGCGGTGATGACCATAGGAAGAATCGACGGACTGGCCATATTAAAGGCCTCGCAGAGCCCAGAGCTCGCGTATCAGGTTGCCACCTTGATGACCGGTTCGGATTTCGCTCTCAAGCTCGCGAAGCAGATTTTCTTGCCTCCTCCTCGGCGCGACCTTCTTTCGGCTAAGCCATCGGATGCTTATATGAATATTTTTTACGCCTCGGCGCTTATATCCCGCGGATGGGTGGACCCGTCTTCTTCAGACACTTCGGCGATTTTCCGGGAATTGATAGAGAACGTGGTTTCCGGACGGTTAAGGGTAAACGAGGCGGTGACGAATGCCGACGGCGAAATCGGCAAATTGTTTGAAAATTAAATGAAATCTTTTCACAAGAAAATTGCTTTTGCCACTTCTTTTCTGGTAATTCTTTTTGTTATTATGCCCGTTTTCGCAGGCGCCGCTGGCATTGTTCCGTGCGGAGGGGCTTCCCCCGAACCGCCTTGCGATTTCAACCAGTTGATTGCCCTGGGCAACAACATCATTAATTTCCTTATTTATACTTTCGCCGTGCCGTTCGCGGTGTTTCTCTTTATGTGGGCCGGTTTTCTCTTTATATTCAAGTCGTCAAGCGAAGGCGAACTTACCAAAGCCAAGGGGATTTTCTGGAATGTGGTGGTTGGCTTCCTTTTCGCCGTAGGAGCATTCCTTGCCATTAAGCTAATTCTTATGACACTTCAAGCGAATCAGGGCTTTATCAATGTTCTTAAGGGCTAATGTGGTAAAATATATACGATAAAAGGTTGTCAACAGGGTCAATGAAAATGATTATAACGGCAAGATATAAATGGTAAAATGAATATGGTAAAGATGAACATTCAAAAAATTAGATTTGCCCTAATACACCTGTCAGTGTTGTTCATTATATTTTCGTTTGTTTCCATCGCTTTTGCTCAACTTGGCGGTGGAACAGTTAGGAATACAGGTTCATCCAATTGTCCGGCTGGACAGCTTTGCAATCCAATAGGCACCCAAACTCTGGGCGATCTTATCAATAAAATTACTTCCGCGGCAATGAAAATCGGCATACCTATTGCCACATTCTTTATCATCTGGTCCGGCCTTAAATTCGTGATGGCGCGGGGAAATGAAACCGAAGTCACCGCCGCCAAAACGATGTTTTGGTGGACGATTATCGGTACTGCCGTGTTACTAGCGGCAAATGTGCTCTCCAGCACTTTAGGCACTACAATTAGACAAGTATTTAATTAAACAACTACAAATTAATCCCGTTAGAGGTCGCGGTCGTCGCATAAAAGAGAAATTGAAATAAACATTTATGAAAAACAGTCGAAAAAATTATAAAAATAAATTAAGCAGAAGCGGGTTGACCGCGATCTGCCTCTAAGCGGGATGAAAAAAAGCCAACTTGCCAAGAATATGATAATGGTATCAGTATTGTTCTTGCCGTTTATCGCGTTCGCGGATGTGGCACAGGATTGTAAAACCGTGACAGGAAGCGGTCTGTCGGGACTCTTTCTGTGCGCTTCGGGAATTATAGGATACATCATAGGTCTTATTATTCTGGGGGCGTTTATGTTCTTTCTTTGGGGAGTTATGGTGTTTATGAAGAATGCCGATGACCAGACGAAACGCGCGGAAGGGCGGTGGTTCATGATTTGGGGAACGTTCGCGCTTTTTATGATGGTCGCGGTGTGGGGACTTGTGCAGATACTGTCCAACACTTTCGGGCTTCCAACGGCTACGCCGCAGAATAAGACTGGAAACCAACAGCAAGCTCCTCTTTTTGATGGACAAAGACGGATATAAAAATATTCCACAGGTGCGTCTTGGATAATTGGGCAAAGAAGTGTACAATTATAAGAAGTAAATTAACAAGTAATCCCAGCAGTAGAGCAGAGCTCACTACGGGACAAGTTATAAATTATGAAAAAAGCAGCAGCAATTATAGGAGCGTTAAGTTTGCCGATGCTTGCGCTGGCGCAAACGGTGCAGTCAGTTCTTGGAACGATTGGCGGCATTATTAATATCGTCACGGTCATCGTCGTCGCTCTGGCCCTTCTGGCTTTCTTGTACGGCCTACTCAAGTACATTTTCAGTTTGGGGGGAGAGGAGAAAGGCAAAGGCCGGGAGTTGATGGTATACGGCATTATCGCTCTATTCGTCATGGTTTCCGTGTGGGGCTTGGTTCGCGTACTGTCCAATACGTTTGGTGTTGGCGCCGGCGGATCACCGCCCATCCCGGGTGTTATCGGCGGAGGTTTTGGCGGTACCAGCGGGCAGGTCAATGTCGGCGTCACCGGTTCAAGCGGCGGTTTCTGGGCAAGTTTCCCCAATCCGTTCTAAATCTAATCAATTTCCTAGTAATTAGGCGGTATCACTCCATATGGGTTTACCCCTAAACTGTAATGGATGCCCTTCTCCTCAAGGTCAATCAATTTATCATAAATCCCATTTTGGGGTTTATGTTTGTGCTGGCATTCGCCTACTTTCTCTGGGGCGTCTTTGAATATTTTCTCTACAGCCAAAGCGAGCTTCAGCGAGAGACGGGGAAAAAGCACATTTTTTACGGCCTTATCGGTCTTCTCATTATGACCGGATTTTGGGGTATTGTTCAGATTCTTGCCAGCACAATCGGTGTTTCAGTGTCTAAACCGTAGGAGATAAAAGCGAAAAATTAAAAAGTAAAAATTAAAAAGAAGCAAAGAAAAAACCGTTCCGCTGTAAAAGCCGGAACGGTTTTGATTTGCTTGCCCGTCCCGCAAAAGCGGGATTCGGGTGACGAGCATTGCGCTCGCCCGAAAGAACGTTAGGTTGAATGTCTGACCACGAGCTTCATGGGTCTTCCGACCGCATGAAACTGAAGCCGCACATTCTCTCCCTTGCCGTCGGTCATGGCTAGGTCAAGGTAGTGGCCAGCGCAAGAAATGCCGCGCTCTTCACTATTTACCTTAACTTTGAGACACCCCGTCCCTGGGTCCGAAGAATCAAACCCATACGAGAACCTACCAGCGGTTACGAGTACCGGTTCGGAATAAATCTCCTTGCCGTCGTCGTCTTTACCGTAGGGCACGACAACAGTTTCCAGGCGTCCATCGCCATGTACTGAAACAGAAGCCGCTGGTGCGCTTGTTGCCGCCGGAGTCGGAGGGGAGGAAGGGGTCCATATCCACCAAATGGTTGTAGCGAGAAGAATTGCCCCCGCCATCCATATGGCGACTTTTTTGACTACAACGAATATCCTTTCCGACGCTTGGATTGATTCTTGCTGAGCATGTGGCATTTGGGTCTCCTTTATTTACCACCTCTAGCAGCCGCCATAATGAGCGCAGCTAATGCCTGTCCCCCCTCACCCTCAACCTCTTGAATGTGTTTTGTCACATTTTTGTTGATGATGAGAGCGGTGTTCAAGGCGTCCTTATCTTTGATGTCTTTTTTCGTCCCATCAGATTTTTTCTGGAGACTTTCGGCCACCATGTTCAGGCGTTCAGCGACTCTTTCAGTCGTTCTGGCTTTTTGGAAATCTTCCGTGAAGGCAATGTCGGCGATTGCTGTATTCACAACCTGAACGCCGTATTTTTCCTCCAGTTTGATTCCAGGCGACCCCACCGCGGCGGTGTCTTCGAACGGCTTTTGCAGTTCGTCTCTTATTACTTGTATATTTGCCCTTGCCGGTATCGCATCTTGCTCGGCTATGGCAGCGGAGATATTGCCGCTTAAGAGGTCGGCGAATCCTTTTTCTATCTCACCCCGGTTGAATCCGATGAAGGTATCCAACTTTTCTTCATCCGGTCTGTATTGGAAAGTCCAATCAACCAAGAGAGGGACGCCGTCTCTAGATACGAAAGTTGCAAATTCTTCTCTTTTGACGGTTACTGCCTCAAGACTGAAGTAGTTTTTCTCTTTGACTATTTCCCACGGGTATTTGAAGTGAAGCCCCGGTCCGTAAGGGAATAGTTTACCGCCGAAGAGGTTTATTGTGAGAAGGCCGGTAACTTCAGGGACTGATATAAGAAAATACTTTACCGAAAGGCCGAAATTGAGGATTCCCAGCGCTAGGCCAATGGTAAGTCCATATTTCCCAAACAGGGTACTAGCAACCATTATGGCGATGATTGCCACAAGAATCCAAAACAAAAGTGCTACATACATACGCCGCCTGTCTTTTTTCGTGACTTTTTTCGTGACTTCGCTCATGACTTCTCCTTTTCAATTGTCAAAAGGGGGAAATTCCCCGAACTAAAAAGCTTACTTAACTTAATCACAAAGTTCATAAAAAGTCAAGGATTGAAAATAATAAGAAATCGCTTACAAAATAAGCGATTTCTTTAAAATGTGAGCGAGAGAGGACTCGGTCACGCATAAAATTCTACTGAATTTTTGCGCGACCTCGTTCGAATCTGACGACTCTCAGAGTCGGAATGACCCGCCTCACGCCGGCGCGCTCCGGCTTTCGAGTCCTCGCAACCACAAATAAAAATTACCCGGCATTAAGCAGGATAATTTTTATTTAATGGGCGAGAGAGGACTCGAACCTCCATGCCTTGCGGCACTAGCTCCTAAAGCTAGCGTGTCTGCCATTTCACCACTCGCCCGAATTTATTAAGTTGCTTTATTAAACAGTATTCCCACTCAACTTTTTTGGATTATAGCACATCAATTCATCCCATAAGTTTCTCTATTTGCTAAGCTCTGTGCTTCGTCGTCATTGTACCACTACTTTGCCTATAGGCAAAGTAGTGGTACAATGGAAAGTGAAAGGACTATAATGAAAAAAGAAAAAGTTGAATTAGCAAAGAATATTCTTGTAACTATTGCTGCTGTTGGCGCTTTGTCTGTGCTAGCTCTCACCCCCGGCCTCTCTCGCGTACTTAAACTATTTGATTATAACAATAAAAGCGACCGCCGAAAATTTCAAAGGGCACTTAGTTATCTTAGACGAAAAAAACTTGTAAAAACGTATTATAAGGATGGTAAGGAATTTGTGGAAATTACAAAATTAGGTAAAAAAAGAAAGTTATCCTATGACTTTGAGGATATGCGTATCGGGAAGCCAAAATACTGGGATGGTTTATTTAGGATTGTGATCTTTGATGTCCCTGAAAAAAAGAAAAAGATCCGCCGATTACTCCGCTATAAATTAGAAGAAATGGGGTTTTATCCAGTTCAAGATTCAGTGCTAATAACCCCCTATGATTGCAAGGAAGAGATAGAGTTTCTTCGTGAATACCTTTTTATCGGAGACCATGTAAAATATCTTGTTGCTAAGGATATCGAAGATAAAGAACCAATTAAAAAATTTTTCGGTTTATGACCACAACTTTGCCTATAGGCAAAGTTGTGGTCATAAAGATATATTAAAAACTATTAACAATTTATACTATATATCTAAAGTGTCCACCCGGTAGGATTCAAACCGCAGCCTGTCCGCCAGCCGGCGGAACCATTTGCTTAACTCCAGTAGTAAAGAGTACTTACTGCGGGGCAAGTAGGCAACTGCGGCATTTAC
The DNA here is from genome assembly GCA_964366065.1 of uncultured Candidatus Saccharibacteria bacterium. Taxonomy (GTDB): domain Bacteria; phylum Patescibacteriota; class Minisyncoccia; order Phycocordibacterales; family VMEP01; genus JBAZYZ01. The sequence goes on from CAYISF010000005.1 coordinate 12,174, forward strand.
CCCGTACTAACGCGCCAGAAAACCTGAATTCTCCATGACTTCGTCCGCCCAGTAGGAGTCGAACCTACGACCATTTGCTTAAGAGGCAACTGCTCTACCAACTGAGCTATGGGCGGACGAAGCCATCGAAAAAAAATTTAATAACTCTGATTACCACGAACATTTTAACACAAAGCGTTTAGTACTGGGGCCAACTGCCTGCCCCGTAGTAAGTACTCTTTACTACTGGGGAGCTATGGGCGGATATGAAAAATTTTCAACTTATCTTATTTACTATTTTGATTTAGCTTACTGTATATCTACTATTTATTTTTTTCAATTCCTACTTTTTCTCTTGGTGGGCCGGGAGGGAATCGAACCCTCATCCCTTGCGGGACACGATCTTAAGTCGTGCGCGTATACCAATTTCGCCACCAGCCCATTTGAAGTAACATCTCTTTCTAAATTTATGTTATAGTTTTTAAACTGTGGCGTAATGGCGAAGTGGCAACGCGACGGTCTGCAAAACCGTTATGCGCGGGTTCGATTCCCGCTTACGCCTTAGTATTTAAACCATCAATCTTTTGCTGTAATTTCTGTCCTTTATCTATCTCCACTTCTAGAAATGGGAGAACGCGGAATTTGATCCGCTCTTTCACGAACTCTCTCAATTCTTTCCTTTTCCGCTTGGCGAAGTCAAGAGCGGCCGCTTCTTTTTCTTCAGGAAGCACAGTTATGTAAACAGTCGCGCGCTTCAAGTCCGAGGAAACTGTGGCGTGCGTTACGGTAATGAGCGACTCCCGGTTTGATTCCCGCTCCAGAAATTCCGCCGAGAGTTCCCTAAGAAGCTCGCTAACTTTTTCTTGCCGTAGAGCCATCCCATTAGAAGCTATTCGCGGATTTACCGCAATATTCTATATTGCTAATATTTGTCCTCGTCCAATCTTTTTTCATATTAATCTTTAACAAAATATCCGCGGCTTCTAACGGGACAGGTTATTTTGTGACGCTCACGTACGCTTGAATGACATCCCCCGGAGCAATTTCTGTCTTTGATTCAATAAGCACGCCGAATTCGCTTCCTTCCGCGGCTTCCCGGGCTTTGGCTTTGTGTTGCTGAAGTTCCATTATTTCTCCCCTGCCTATTTCAAAGTCGCGGCGCATTATTTTTACGTTCGCGCCTGACAAAATTGTTCCTTCCGTAACCTTACCTCCCACTATCTGCTTGTCCTTCGTTCGGCTGAAGCATTTTATTATTTTTGCCGTACCAGCTGTTTCTTCCGTTGTGACGCGAGGTTTCCTTTTTTCAAGCTCTCCGTCAAACCATTCGGTTATCTTGTATATGACGTCAAACATATTTATGGGCACGCCCAGGCGCTCCGCGAGATCTGTGGCCGATTTGTCCGCCTTTACATTGAACCCGATCAGAAGCGCTTCCGCCATGCCGCTGGCGAGTTTAACATCGGTTTCCGTAATGTTGCCGCTGCCTTTGGTTACTATCTTCCACCTGATTCCTTCTTTGGAAATTTTAGAGAGCTCTTTTTCAATCGCTTCCAGCGTGCCGGCGACATCGGCTTTCAAAATTACGGGGACCACGATAATGCCTTCTTCAGCCGTATCCTCGGGAAGTTTTTCTTCCGCGCGGAGTTTTTCTTGATGTGCGGAAGCGCGCATCTCCGCTTCCTTTTTGCTGGCGGATGAGGTGAAAATCTCGCCGACGGACGGCAACTTGTTGAAACCAGTTATAACTACAGGGGAAGAGACTGCAGCTTCGCTGACACTTTTTCCTAGGAAATTTTCCATCAAGCGCGCCGGCGCAATGGCGTTCCCGACTACAATATATTCGCCGTTTTTCAAAGTACCGTTTTTTACGAGAAGCGTCGCCGAAATGCCGCGCTTCATATCCACATGCGATTCAACGACAACTCCCTCGGCCCTAGCCGCTTTATCTCCGGTCAGTTCTCCAAGCTCTGCCACCAGGAGAATCATGTCCAAAAGTTCAGGGATTCCCGCGCCTGTTTTCGCCGAGATACTGATGCAAGGAACATTCCCCCCGAAACCTTCCACATAGACGCTATGTTCGGCCAGGTCCATTTTTACTTTCTCAATATTTGCCGCGGGCTTATCTATTTTGTTTATGGCGACAATGAAAGGGATGCCGCCGGCTGTAATGGCTTTGATTGCTTCAAGGGTCTGCGCTTTGACGCTGTCTTCGGCGGAAACGACCAAAACAGCGATGTCAGCCGCGCTCACTCCGCGGACGCGCATGCCGGAAAAGGCCTCGTGGCCGGGAGTATCAAGGAAAGTTATTTTTTTCTCCGCCCCGGCGTCATTTTTGTGAATTACTTCGTAGGCGGAAGTGTGCTGGGTGATGCCGCCTGCCTCGCTTCCGACTATGTTCGTTTTTCGGATGTAATCAAGAAGAGTTGATTTACCGTGGTCAATATGCCCCACGACCACAATCACGGGCGGACGTTCCACTATTTTGTTGTGTTCTTTTTCCGCCATAATTTTTTCTTTGCTGTGAATTACAGAGAGTACCCATATAATTACAGTATTTTCCCCGGGCGTGCTTTCGCGACCGCTTCACGCTCTTCGTCCGTAAGGTCGTATTCAGAAGCGTGATTGTTTAACGGCTTTGAATAAACACTGACCCTGTCGCGGGAGTACAAACTGGAAACTACCACGCCGTTGCCTTCTTCGTCCAGAAAGGCGGTGGAAAAACTCTGATTACTGCCTATATTCAGGTCTTTGAACGGATTGAAGCGGACTGTGCGCACTCCCTGAATGCTTCGTTTCAATCGCTGTTCTACGCCACGAAGATATGCTTCAATGTCGCGCCGCCCGCCTTCCAGTTCTTTAATCTGCCCGACGAGCGTTATGATGCTGTCTTCAAGCGTGGCCGCGTTTTTCCCGCGAAGAAGTTTCCGCAATCTCCACTCCATATAGATGAGCCACACAACCAAAAGAACGATAATCGCAAGCAATATGAGTATTAAGGTGTTTCCTGTGAGCGCCATACGAATATATGGGTGTGATTATACACGGAAACCATTGTTTTGCGAAGAGATTTTAGAAATCCCAAGTGAATTACTTGACAAAAAAACTAGATTAGTGTATTAATGTAGTCATTATTGTTCAGTCGAGGAGATAAGCATGGGTAGAGCCCTGCAAGCTCATTGTGGTAGTCCCTAGGAATCTCGGCCCCGACCTTCATGGTGCGGGGCTTTTTTTTATTCCAAATGCGTAATAGAATCGCCATATGAAAGCAAAGCGAATTTACCCGCGCACTAAATTTGTCGTGTTTTTGTACTTGATATAGCAGGCGTAGTAATATTACTGATTTATGGTTAAAAAATTGGGAAAATTGAATATTGGCAAAAAGCTTCGCAACGCCAAAATTAGTGTGCGGGTGTATCTAGACAATGCCGCGACTACTCCGACGGACGAACGGGTAATTAAAGCGATGGCGCCGTATTTCGGGAAAATTTACGCTAATCCGAGCGCTTTGCACGCGGAAGGAGTCGCGGCGCGCGCGGCGCTTTCGGCCGCGCGCGAAAAGGTAGCTCGTATTTTGCAGGTGCGAAAAGAAGAGATAATTTTCACCAGCGGGGGAACAGAGAGCGATAATCTGGCGATTCAGGGTGTCATTCGCGCCGCCCGCGCGGATGGAAACAAGCGGCCGCACATTGTCACAACGGCTTTTGAGCATTCGGCAGTGCTGGAAACCTGCAAAGCACTTGAGAAAGAAGGCGTTGCAACAACTTATATTAAGCCGGAGAAAAACGGAATTGTCCGCCCGTCCGATATAAAAAAAGCGATTACAAAAAATACCGTGCTCGTTTCCGTAATGTACGCACAGAGTGAGATTGGCACCATACAGCCAATTAAGGAAATCGCGCGCTCCATTAAGGAATTCAAGAGTGCGCGTGCTACAACCTACAACTCATTCGAGCCTGAGGGCTCTCAGAGCCAGAACGGCCTACAACCTACAACCTACCCACTATTTCATACCGATGCCGCGCAGGCGGTGAATTATCTGGATATTTGCCCGAACCACTTGGGTGTTGATTTAATGACACTGGCTGGTTCAAAAATTTACGGCCCGAAAGGAAGCGGTATTCTTTTTGTAAAACATGGTACGCCGATATTGCCGGTTTTCTACGGTGGCGACCAGGAGGGAGGTCTGCGGCCGGGAACAGAACCGGTTTATCTGGCGGTTGGATTAGCCGAAGCCCTGAGTATTGCCGCCGGTATGCGGGAAAAAGAATCAAAGAAACTTATTGGTCTTCGTGATTACTTTATTACTAAATTATTGTCCTTAAGCCCGCGCATATCGCTGAACGGTGATGTAAAGTGGCGGGTACCGAATAATGTCAATATTTGCATAAACGGCATTGATAATGAATTTTTCGTAATAGAACTTGATGCCAAGGGTATCGCTTGCGCGACCAGAAGCGCCTGCAAGACAAATGACGAAGAAGGTTCACATGTTATACTCTCCTTAGGGAAAAGTAAAAAAGAGGCCAAAGAAAGCATCCGTTTTTCTTTGGGCCGTTTTACAACAAAAAAGGAAATAGATTACACCATTGGTGTAATAAAGAATTTACTAACAACTAACAACTAACGACCAACAGCTAATACTATGTACGAACCAAAAGATTTTAGTCACTTACTCGGAACACCGGGATTTTCCGACGCGCTCCTTAAAAATCACTTTACGCTCTATCAGGGATATGTGGCTAATTTCAACAAAATAAACGATATTTTAGTTGCGATGGAAAAAGAGGGAAAATTTGGAACGCCGGAATTCGCGGAATTAAACCGTCGGTTTGGCTGGGAATGGAACGGCATGCGGCTCCACGAATTGTATTTTGGGAACATGTCTGCAAATTCCTCATCAATAGATAAAGAATCGGAACTTTCGAAAAGTATTGAAAGGGAATGGGGCTCTTTGGAAATGTGGGAGAAAGATTTCCGCGCGATGGGTACGATGCGTGGAATAGGGTGGATTGTGCTTTATCAAGACACGGCGGCGGGAAGATTTTTTAACGTATGGATTAACGAGCATGATGTCGGGCATCTTGCCGGAGCGATTCCAATTTTGGTCATGGATGTCTTTGAGCACGCATACATCTCTGATTACGGCTTAAAGCGCGCCGATTACATAGAAGCATTCTTTAAAGCCATTGATTGGGGAGCGGTTTCGGCGCGGATTACTTAGGAATAGTTTGCGCAATTTGCGCCCGGATGTTTTTTTCTTTACTATATAGGGGATGGAACATCTCAATAAAACGCAATTAGTTCTCCTCGCGCTTCTCATCAGTTTTGTTTCGTCTATAGCCACGGGCATCGTGACGGTGACGCTCATGCAGCAGGCTCCGTCCGGCGTGACGCAGACAATCAACAGAGTTGTGGAAAAGACCATTGAAAAAGTTATACCGATAAAAGGACCTACTCTCACAGAGACAAAAATTATTAAAGAGGAAGATTTTGTGGTTGCCGCGGTAGCAAGCAATTCCACGGGGGTTGTCAGAATCACAATATCTGCCGAACCGTCTTTGGGCAATCCTGGCGGAGAGATAGGAAACGGTTTGATTCTTTCGGGCGACGGATACATAGTGACGGATTCCGGCACCGTGGTCGCCGTGGACAATATTTATTACGCCGTTACTTCGGACGACCAGATACTTCAGCTCTCCCGCGTTGCCGACAAGAAAGGGTTCACTTTCTTCAAGGTCTTAAACAAAGAAAAAATGCCGGCGCCAAAACTTTCTCCGGTTGTTTTTGCGGATTCCGACAAGGTAAAAGTGGGACAGTCGGTAGTGTCTTTAGGAAGCTCTGCCGCTACGGGAATTGTTTCAAGCCTTTCGTACGAATCCGGCAACTCCACTTCCACGCCGAAATCTCTTTCATTCATACATACGAGCACGAATCAAAAAGACGAGCTTAGTAGCGCCGTCATAAACTTAGACGGCGGCGTTATCGGCTTAGTAGGGATGCGCGGAGGAATGCGCTCAACCATACCGGCAAACACAATTCGCGACGCCTTAGCTGAAGTCCTGAAAAAGCAGCAATAGAGCCGTTTTTTTTCTCTATTGACGAAGGTAGATATCTATTCTAAAATATTGCCGTACAAATGTTTTTAAGTATCCGTGTTTTTCGTATTTAACTACTAACTACCCACTACAACCTACAAACTATTTCCATGCCCCCTTTCCAAAATTTCACCACTAAAGCAAAGGAAGCGATTCGCCGCTCGCATGAGCTGGCTATTGAACGCGGGCAGAATCAGGTAACGCCGCTCCATCTTCTGACATCGCTTCTCCTCCAGGATGAAAGCATGGTTATTTCCATTTTGGATAAACTTGAAATTGATACGGTGCTTTTAACGGACTCGGTTTTGGAAGCCATAGAAACGCCTGAGGCAAGCGCGGTCATGTCGCCGGCGTATCAAATATATCTCACGCCGGAATTAGTGCAGGTTTTCAACGGCGCCGAAAAGGTGGCGCGGTTTTTAAAGGATGAATTCGTTTCCACGGAACATCTTTTCATCGCGCTTCTTGAGGTTCCCGGACAGACGCGCGAAATTATTGCGCGCTTTCGTGTCGGCAAAGAACAGGTTTTGGGTGTTTTGGACGAACTCCGCAATCAAAAAATTACCGACGCTGATTCCCCGAAAAAATACAGAGTGCTTTCCAAATACACCCGTAACCTGACTCATCTTGCCAAAGAAGACAAGCTTGATCCGGTTATCGGCCGTGACAGCGAGATTATGCGCATCATGCAGATTCTCGCGCGCCGCACCAAGAATAATCCGATACTTATCGGCGAGGCGGGAACAGGGAAGACCGCTGTCGTGGAGGGACTGGCCAACCGTATCGCCAAAGGCGACGTGCCGGAAATGCTTAAAGACAAAGAATTGGTGTCGCTTGATTTGGGCGCGCTTGTTGCCGGCACCAAATACCGCGGTGAATTTGAGGAGCGGCTGAAAGCCATGATGAAGGAAATTGAACGCTCCGACGGCAAAGTTATTCTTTTTATTGACGAACTTCATATGATAGTTGGCCTGGGCGCGGCTGAAGGCGCTGCAGACACGGCGCAATTGCTTAAACCTGCTCTTTCCCGCGGAGAACTTCATGTTATCGGCGCGACCACCCTCAAGGAATATCAGAAACATATTGAGAAAGACCCCGCGCTTTCCCGCCGTTTCCAGCCGGTGTATATAACCGAGCCGTCCATCGAAGACGCGGTTGCCATTTTGCGCGGGCTTAAAGAAAGATACGAACTTTATCACGGTGTTCGCATTACCGATGACGCTATTTTGTCCGCGGTCAATCTTTCCAGCCGCTACATTACCACCAGATTTCTGCCGGACAAAGCGGTTGATTTGATTGATGAGGCCTCATCCGCGCTTCGCATTGCCCTTGAAAATAAACCGCCTGCTCTTGAAGAAACGCACCGTAAGGTGATGCGTTTAGAGATAGAAAACGCGGCGCTCAAGAAAGAGCTTGAAGGCGAAGGGCGCGGGGGGAAGGATAATAAAAAAGTTAAGACCCGCGTCAAAGAGATTGGAAAAGAAATCGGCAATTTGAAAGAGAAAACCCGGGAACTTGAACTTAAATGGAAAAACGAAAAGGAAATTGTCTTGGATATCCGCAGTATTAAGAAAGAATTAGACGCGCTTCGTTTTGAAGCCGAGAACGCCGAGATTCGCGTTGATTTGGCGAAAGCGGCGGAAATCCGTTATGGAAAAATCCCGGCGCTCAGGAAGGACTTGGTGGCAAAGGAAGCGCGTTTAAAAAAACTTCAGAAGTCGCGGCGCATTTTAAAGGAGGAGATTAACGAAGAAGATATAGCGCACGTGGTGGCTCGCTGGACCGGCATTCCGGTATCCAAAATGCTTGAAGAAGAAGCGGAAAAACTTTCCCGCATGGAAGATGACTTGAGAAAGCGTGTCATCGGGCAGGACGTGCCCATTGCCAAAATTTCCGATGCCGTCCGCCGGTCGCGGGCGGGCATTGCCGACCCGAACCGCCCGATTGGTTCGTTCATGTTCCTGGGAGATCGGAAGAGCGTCGTGTAG
>CAYISF010000005.1:20248-21139 GCA_964366065.1 uncultured Candidatus Saccharibacteria bacterium
CGAGCTTACCAAAGCGCTGGCCGAATTTATGTTTGACGACGAAAAAGCGCTTATTCGGGTGGACATGTCGGAATATATGGAACGGCACTCGGTTTCTAAACTGATAGGCTCGCCGCCCGGCTATGTCGGCCACGATGACGCGGGTCAGCTGACGGAGGCCATTCGGCATCGGCCGTATTCAATCGTGCTCTTTGATGAAATAGAAAAAGCGCATCCAGAAGTGTTCAACGTTCTCCTTCAAGTGCTTGATGATGGACGGCTCACGGATGCCAAAGGGCGCACGGTGAATTTCCGAAATACCATTATCGTCCTCACTTCCAATATTGGCTCGCAGTTCATAGATAAAATGGAATCAATCGGCTTCAGCCAAAATACCGCGGGCGAAGATTACACCGGTGCCAAGGAAAAGGTGATGGGAAGTTTGAAGGATTACTTCCGTCCGGAATTCTTGAATCGCCTGGACGACATCGTCGTCTTTGACATTCTTTCGCCAGAGGTCATCAAACAAATCGTCGGTATTCAAATCGGCATTGTCCGCGACCGGCTGGCGGCAAAAGACATTAAACTCGCGCTTTCCGAGGACGCGCTCGCGCACTTGGCGAAAGAGGGATACAACCCGCATTACGGCGCGCGTCCGCTTAAGCGATTGATACAGGATAAAATCTTGAATAAAGTGGCTTCGCTTATCATCGGGAGAAGCGTCCGGCCGGGAGACAGCGTTTTTGTCGGAATGAAAGACGGGGAACTTTCGCTTGAAGTGGAAAAAGATAAGACGGTGAAGAAAACCGCTCGCCACAAGGTCGTAGCGTAATTAAAATAAGGAAATTTAAAAAACCCCGCATTGTGGGGTTTTTTAAATTGGTGCGCCGGGCAGGATTCGAACCTGCGTAG
>CAYISF010000006.1:0-14676 GCA_964366065.1 uncultured Candidatus Saccharibacteria bacterium
ATGCCGTAGAGGACTCCCTTGTCGGAGGTGAGGTCGAACGAAACGAATGGGAACAAACTGGAAAGCGGCTCGGAATTCAGTTTTGAGTGGACGTTCAGAAGGTCGGTTGCGGTCGGGGCGACGCTCTTGAATCCTTCTTCCTGCTGGAAAAGCGCCGGTTTCACGTAGATAAGTTTTGACTCCAGAATAGATTTTATTTCCGACTCGGCTTTGTCCAAATCCGACTGGCTGTCGCCGTAGATGGTAAGGTAGAGCCCGACGTCAAAAATCCGCTCCTGGGCCTGCTGCAATTTGTCGCGCAGGTCCTCTAGATTCTGATAGGCCATATCCAACACAGGGTCGCGCACCAATCCTTTATCTTCACGCATATGTATCTGGCTTTGCACCTCGGCCACTTTCTTTTGGAACTGGCGCAGGATTCTCGAGGTCTCAATAGGATGTATAAAGATGGAAATGTCGAATATTTTGTCCAGATTGATAACCGGCGAGAACCAATTGTCGGAGAGAAAACGCGGATAAGAAATAACAAAAAACGTGCGGGCTATCTTGTCTCCCAGATTGATGGAACGAGGGTCTATTTTAAGAGCCGACGGAGCGATGACGTCTTTCAGCTCCAAGGTTGCCGCCTCGTATATCTCCTTCGGCAGTATAGGAACTACCTCGCTCTCTTTTTTCTTCCCGGTTATGAAATCAAAAAATGCCATGATATTAAAGTTTTATTGGTTTTTCCGCTTCTCCCGGGTTGAAAAGTTTATAAAAAAGCTCAATGACCTCTTCGGTGCCGAGCTCTACCACGCGAATGCCGAGCCGGCTCATGCCTTGGGCGATGACACTGGCCCGCTGGTCCAACTGGGTCCTGTTCTCTTCAAATGATTCCAGATCGTCTTGTTTCTGATTTCCGCCGCCTTTTCTCCCGCCCAAGGAAATGGGAAACGGCGATGAGCCCTTGCCGCTCTTGATTATTGAAGCGGTATATGGCACGACAATGAAGAAATTTTTCGTCATGATATTGCTCGTTTCGGTCAGATTTTTTATGAAGTCAATGTATTCTTTGGTTTGTATTTTCAAGAGGTCTTCCAATTGTTCGCGCATACGGTTTTCAAGGAGAGCAATGTACGGCCTGATATCCAATTTCCGCGATTGGATGAATATCTGAATAGAAAAATCAAGTGAGTTCAGGAAATTTTGAAATTGAAGCAAGAGTGCAATCTGCTCATCCTCCGATTTTAGCGCGATATTTAAAGATGAGGCCATGAGAATAAGGCGCAATCCCCCGTCTTTCAATATAACGATGCCGTCCCGAACCTCTTTTAGGGGAACGAAATCCTGAGTTGCTTTTGATGCTACAGCCATAAAGTTTAAAATTTAAAGCGAAAAGCGAAAAATATTAACCCCGCGTTTTTTAAATTCATTTTTTGTTTTAAGTTTTTCATTTTTCATCTTTCATTTTGCCTGTGTCTAAGACGTCCAAACTCCACGAAAGGTCTTTCAGCTTGCTGTCGGAAAGCCTGGGAACGTAACTTATTTCACCTACTCCAGCTTTTTCTTTTTGCGCCGCTGATTTCGCTTCCCTCTTCCAAATATAGAGCTTATCGCGGATTGTATAGTTGAAAGCCGCTTCCACGACATTGATGAACGGCTTGTCATTCACCTTGTAAAAAGCGAGGGCGAAAGAAAAAGCGGCGACTGGAATGATAAAAATAGCGGCAATAAAAAGAGACGGGATAAAATTGTAAATAAGAAAACTGATACCTGTTCCTCCGGCCAGATAGAGAAACTGCTTAAAAGTAAACGGACCGAAAATTTTGTCCTCAATCTCTATAAATTGCGGAACTGAAAAGCGCATATAGCAATTATAAACTAATCATGGGCAAAAAGAGAGTTTTCCCAGATTAGCTTGGAGCCGCCGCCGCATCCAGCTGGTTTCCCGCAGGAGCTTTTATCTGGTTTTGCGCGGCCGCGCGTAATTCGTCCTCCATTCTTGAAATAACGCTAATAATAATAACCTCGAGTGTAATTCCTGGTAGCATGCTCAACAAAGGAATCACCTCAATGACACTTGCGGCCAGAAACGTAACGAGTTTTTTCTTTTCAAGTATCTTGACGCCGTTTGCCCAAAAAACCAAGGCAAAAAGACACTGGGCGAAAAAGATTATGGCGACATTTACAAAAGGGATAAGACCCAAAAGGTCAAAAAGAATGCCGAAAATAAGCATTGTTGCGAATTCAACCGCAGTAATGCGATATTCCACTTTCTTTTTAGAAGTTTCATTCTCCTGTGAAAATTCCGGCATTTGTCTTGGCGACCCTTGTTAATTTATCGGTTCACGGTAAGGGTCGGGTTCGCTCTTTTTCGGCGGCATCATTTGAACCGCTCCTTTTTGAGGCAGGGATTTGGCTTCGTAAGCCGACTCAGTCGAGGGCGATTTGACCGTGCCAGTAAGTTTCTCCGACGGGGAAGAAATAGCGGCCGGTTCCGGAGCGGACTTTTTAATAAGGGTAAATCCGGCCGGCATGGAAATTGACTCTTTTAATTCGATTGCGGGGTTTTCCAGCGCCTCCAAGAGCTCGCTTTTTTTGGGAGTGTTTTGTTCCGTGGCGGGCGCTATTTCCGGCATAGGCGGGGGTTCTATTTCAATTCCGCTGTCGGCAAGTATTTTTTTGTCGGCTTGGTTTAGGGCCGGAGATTCCGCCTCGCTTTGGATATTGGAAGTTGGAGATTGGGAGTTAGATGAGGAAGGGCTTCCAACTTCCAACTTCTCACTTCCAACTTCCCCTACTCCGTGTATTTTCTTCAGTGACTCGCGAATCGGTTTGAATATCTGCTCATTTACGTCAGCCACCAAATCCCGCGCCATGTCATCAGGAATTTGGAGCCGTCTCTTTAGGTTCGCCAGATAATCTTGCGGGTGAGTAGGTCCGAGCATGACTAGTGTTGTTTCGTCAAAAAGCTCATCAATTTTATCCACATGCAAACGGTATTTCTCGCCGGTTTTTTGGAGAATATTCGCCACACCGACGGAGCTTGTTGCTTCCTGCACGTCTGCGGGCAGTTTTTCAAACAGCTCTTTTATTTGTTCTTCAGTATATTCTTGGTCCATAGTTTATATTTATTTCTGTGCTCCTCCGCCGGAATCACCCCCTCCCTCGCTTTTCTCAGGCGGCCTGTTTTGAGCCTGTTCCTTGCGGGCTTCTCTGGTTTCAACTTCCTTGCGGGCTTCTCTGGTTTCAACGGTTCTCTCCAATTGTTTTCTTTCCCTCAACTTCCTTATATTTGTGTTCAGTGACCCTAACTCTTTGCTTAGGATGTTAATTTTCGCAGTATCCTGTTCTCTTTTTGCAATGTCGAGGCGCGCTGACGTCTCAGCCCGATGGCCTTCGAGCGCTTCTTCATACTTCTCTTCTATCCTTTCTATTACTCTGGCGTTTTCTTTGTTTGATTCTTTAAGAATATCTTCAATTTTTCTTCCACCAAGACCTTCTATATTTGTTCCAGACAATCTTCTGGCAGCATCCATACCAAAATCTTCTCGCATCTTCTTAAGCCGTTCTTCATCAGCATCCTCCCTCCCTTTTCTCTCAACTTGTTTACTAATAGCCCTCTCGGCCTCGGCGGTTGATTTCTTTGTTCGGGCAAAGATAAAGCGTGTCATTAAGCTCCCGACGCCTTTCATACCCTCCCCTTTTGCTCCAATGATGTCTCTGGTATCCAATTTAAGTTTTTGGGCGAAAAGTTTCTGCGCTTCCGGACGCAATCCCTTGGCATATTCAATATCCGCTTTCTCGGCCCCTTTTTCAAACGCCCTGAATCCGCCCTTGCCCGCCGGCTTGCCTAGTCCTTCAGCCGTGCCAGTTTGTTTTAACATCCCCCCAACTCCCGGGATATTTCCTGCCCCGCGGATATCATAACTTGCTCCTGCCAGTGGGTTTGCAACATACCGATGAAGTCCTCTCGTAAGGGCATTCTTCTGCGACCACTTCTGATAAGTTTCGTTTTGGGAGAGTAAATTCATTCCCCGGCCGAGAGTGCCACGAAGCGCCCATCCCGCTGTTCCGCCTACCACCTTACTACCGAATTCAACCGCCGCCGTGCCGAATTTGCCGCTGTATTCCTTGGTGATTTTCAGCGCGAAATACAAAAGGCCGATAAGGAAGAAAAACCCAAATACCAGATTGACGGAACCGCCGCTCGTGAAGGCATCCGCGAGCCCCCCCGCGGAAACCTGTTGCCCACCGCCGCCAAAGAGAGCCCCGGCACTTCCGGCATTTGACAGCTTAACAACAATCCAGATGAAAAGAAGGAAAATAGGAGCAACAAGGGCCTGATTGGTGACTGCTCCCCACCATTCTTTGGCATATTTTTGCGTTTGCGGCAGGATGTTTCCCACGAAAGCAATCGGCGAAATCGCGGCCAGAAGGACAAGCGCGACCGTTCGGGCAATGAACATAAACGCCGCCTGAAGAAGAACAAAAGCGACAATCAAATAGAAAATACTTCCGAAAATGCCAACAAGAAGAACATTACTAAAGTTAATTGGCACCGCCGCTGAACCTTTCCCTTCATTGAAAATAGTGGCCAGACCGGTGGCCGCGGCGAGCTTGTCGGAAATGCATCCGTCGAGTTTTTCCATATAACTTCCGGTTGTCGCGCAAGTTGCGTCAACGATACTGCTGTAAAATTGAAGCGCAACGATGTTTGAAGCATCAATAATAACTCTAGTGAAGAATAAGCTGAAATTGATAAGGAGAGCCGTGATGATAATGTTCGCCAGATATTTTTTGGCGTTGTCCAGCCCGAGAATAGTTTGTATGGAAATCCAGAGCAGGAAAAAAATGAAAATTATATTGCCCAAATCGCGTACGGTTGACCAGACCAGAGCTACCCCGCTGCTGAAGTATTCGCTGATTTTGAAAATGCTGATTTTAACGGAAAAATCAAAAAGTACGCCGGCAAGAAAAACAAATTTGGCAAAAATCCAGAGAAGTGTTGAAGCAATACCATAAGCAAAAATACAAGTAAAAGGATTTCTTATCGTGTTCACTATTCCCTCACAACTTTTGTTGTCTGGTATAAGATTTCCCCCTCCTAATACCGCAGTGTCAGATGTTACAAGATCACCACGCAGACAAATTGTTTCCATAGTTCTCGTCTGGGCAACCGCAGGGGTGTACCCAGAGGGACAACTGCCATTAGGGAGAATACTCACCCTGTCAGGTCCTCCTACCAATGTCGTCGTATCGTTTGTGCTGTCAGGGAGATCGCTTACAACATTTCCGTTCGCATCCTCACATTGATTGTCAGTGGTATTTTCAATAGACCCATCCGGACAATTTAGGGCCAGGGCTCTGTTTGCAGGAAGGAAAAAGGAAAAAACTAGCGCTGCAAAAAGTACCAATCCGAAAACATATATGCCTAGGTTTTTAATCACCTGTTTTTCCAAACCCCCATTAGAAATTTCCTTAATAATTGATTTTTTAGTTATGTATTTTCTTGATTTTACAATTTCTTTTTCCATGACAAATCGTCCGTATTTCTAACGGGGCAAGTTATTCTCATTATATAACAAAAACGGGCTATTCCACCCGCGTTTTGTCCCCAACCCGCACACTATAACGAGGCATAATTTTGCTTTTTCGTTAGCCGACTGCCACAGAATAGTGTATTTCAGTACGATTGATTATTTTGGAGTTTTTCCGCGGCAAAACTAAAAAAGCAATGCCTCGTTTAGTGTTCGGGCAAAGTTCACTTAATCGCTGCCCGACCCCCCGCTTCCCGTTGTTTTGTTCTGCTGCTCTATGCCGAGAGACCTAGCTTGATTTTGGCAGGCGGACAGATAGCTGGCAATGGCTGTTTGTTTGGCCTTGAGAATTTCAAATTCGTTTGACAGTCCAAGCAGATCCGCGTCGCTTGTGCCCGTTTGCGGATTTGCGTTGATAACATTCAGTGTATTTTGATAACCGTTAAGAATGATTTGATAATTCGCCAGATTTGCTATCTCGCCCGAGGCCGGTTTGTCCTGCTGCTGACTGTTTCCGCCCGAAGCGAGCAATCTGTCAACACTGGCGTAACAAGCGCTTATTGAGTTTAAGTCATTAATGATACTTGTGGCTGTAGGGATACTTTTGCCCTCCAACATCGCCGCGTAGTATATGGTGTTTTCCACCGCCGAGCCTAAGGCCGAATTAATTTGGGTCCGCGTGCTCCTATTATATGAGCCGATGGTGGAAGCCGCCCCGCCCTTTAGGAAATTACTCAAAACGGAAAGACCGCCGGTCAAGATTTGGTTGGCGAATCGGGTGAAAAAAGGCGAAACTTGCTCGCCGGCCGAGTCGATACTGCGGGCTTCCTTGATAGCGTTGGTGGCCACCTCTTTACCCTGCTCGGCGATTAGGACTCCGGGTGTTTCCGTTTCCCAGCGCATACAATATGTGTCGCCCGTCTCTTCGTTAGTTCTCTCATCAACGCATTTCTCGGCTGAAGCAAAACCGCTACCGCTCAAAAGTTTTGTTTTAGCTTCATCTTCCGCTTTCGCCTGCCGCTCTGCCAAAGTGTTCATAGATGCGGAGTAAACACCCCACACGTTGTTATTCGGCTCGGCGGCGGAGACCAAGCACCTAAGATACGACGGGCACGCATTCGAATCACCTTGTATATAACGCGCGGCTTTGTCTTTCCCGCCAGCAACTTTATCCAGAGTGTATTCTGTCTGCTTGGCGAAACTATCCGGCGTTTCATTCTGATTCGCTTTTATAATTGCCGGCATAACACTCCCGGCATATGGTGAATTTGATTGCTGTATCTGGCCCAACAGAATCTTGGTCTGGTTGTTGGCAACGTTTTGGTAATAATCACCCAAATTTTTCGGATAGAAAGGATTGCCGTTGTTGCCTGTGTTTATGTAATTCGCCATATCGGAAATAAGGCGGGACTGCGTCATTTTTGCCGCGTAGAAAGCCAAGGCGTCGTCGCAGGTCTCCTTCTTTTTGATGGCGGCAATATTGCTCACGATTGGAACCGGATTGGTCGGCACCAGTCCGCCGCCGCCCATAATGGCGCCAAATGCTCCGCTTACGATATCTCCGCCGCCAAAAAGTCCGCCTATAGATGTTCCGAAATCCATAATGCTTTGGCTGCCGAAATAAACACCGATGTCTTTAATTATATTTTCGGCTCCTCCGACGATTGCTGACCCGATAGAGCCAACTGCGCCGCTAATGGCTCCAGAGGCGCCGCCGGTTACCGCTCCGACAGCCGAACTTACCGCTTGTCCGCCCGCCCCACCCACGCTCCCACCAAGCGTTTTACTTAAAGAATCCAGGATATTAGAAATACCCCCGCTTGCTCCGGTGCATTGTTTGATGGCCGACTCTAGCCCGGTGCCGATGTCCATTTGCGCGTCAGCCGCCGCTTCTTCGGCGTTCCTCGCTTCTAAATCGGACTCTAGGATACAGACACCGGATGTATCTACAACAAAGGGAGCTACACATTCTTGCGCCACTCAAAACGCCGGCAAAAATGCCGTCAGGGCGAAGATAATCAATCCCGAGACAATTTCCCCGATTTTTTTCTTAGTCAACGAAAAAATAATCATTTTGTTGTTTGAGGCGTGATTGTTCCTTTTATTGTATCACGCGGGGCATAGTAGAGCTCGATATTTCCAAGAGCGATTAGGAGTTGGCTCGTGGCGTTCCGGTAGCGGGTTACTTCTATAAGCCCGACGAGGGGGTCGCTCCAGATTTTCTCCGCCTGCCCGAGTGATTCAATAATATTTCGGTAGCTATTCACCACATCCAGATGGTCCAAGGAAAGAACGTTTGGCACGCTTAAATCAAGATTTTCTCCGAGCAACTTTTGGTAAATGGGAATTTTGGCTGACACAACGCTCAATTTATCAGGATTATTTCGCCCCACCGCTTCTACTAAAGCGGGAAGCTCGTCGCCAAGTCCGGCACCGGCATATTTTTTGGCTACCCCGGCCATGTCCAGGCGGTATTTTTGGAGCGAGCTTGAGGCCGTGCCGACGATTTTCAGGTCCGAAAGGGTGTAATAAGTTTTTTCCGCGGCCGACAGGCGGATATTTTCGGTTACATCCGACGAGAGATTATCAAGCGTTGTTTCGGAGAGATTTCCGCTTTGTTTTAAGGCGACCAAGGAAGAAAAAAGCTGGCGGGAGAAAATCTCGGTATCGGAGGACGGTTTGTTTTGGCCGCTCGTTCCGGTTCCGGCTGTCGTTTTTCTCATCTTTTCAATCTCCGCCAAGTCGCCCAAACCCCGTCCGTAAGTATCGGGATTTTCCGGGTCGGTGCCCCAAAGTGTTTCTTCCCAGTCGGGTATTCCGTCTCCGTCGGAATCTTTTTGCACCAAATCCGCGAGATTGATAGTTTTATCTTGCGTTTCATTGCCGGCCGAAGTGTTTTTCTTTGCGGACGGCTCTATTTTAGGCCGCGATATGGCGTATGAAAATCCAATAATGACAAGTCCGAGGACAATGGCGTAAAAAATCTTATTAGAGAAAATTTTTTCCATTGATTTGTATTGACAGTATAGCAAGAAACCGCGCTTTGGCGGTATAATAAAGGGACTAGTCCCGTTAGAAGTTTACCCAAAATACCAGAATATTATTTAAAAAAGGCAGAGCCGAGTAATAGTTACTACGAATAAAGCCATGAATTATAAACTTAAACTTCTAACGGGATGAAAAAAGAACCAATAGTTTTTTTGTTCGTCTTCGGCATATTTTTTATCGCCTTTTCTATTTACCAAACACCTCTCGGGCGGGCGGCAACACTGTCCAATCAGGTGAATTTAAACTCCCTGTCTTCCTCCCTAGGCAGCAACATTTTTAGGAATCTTTTCGGCGGGCTGGGCGGGTTATCGGGCGGTGGCGGCGCGGGTGGAAGTTGGGGCGGAAGTTCCGTGAGTTCAGGCAGCGGCAATCCACTCACTTTCGGCGGCAGGATTGGCGGAATAACTTTATGTACGTGCTCAGGAGGAAGGGCTCTTTCCATAGGTCCGCCTAAGGGTGGCTCGCTTCTTTTGGGTCCGGGTTCCCGTATATACGCCTACGGGCGTATCGCCCCCGGCATGTGGGTGCTCGGAGATTACAGCGGAGGAGGAATATGCTTTGTTAGGGTCGGAAAATACTGTATCCCTGTGCCCGTAAAAGGAACTATCATAAAAATCGGCACTTCCTAGATTCCCCTAGCGAGACACAGCCAGTCTTTTACCGAGAGGTTTTCCGCCCGCGCTTTCTCCCCAATGCCACAACGAGCGAAGAAAACTCCGATTTTTTCTCTACCGAAGAACGAAGAAAGGTTGCCAGCAAGCAATTTTCGCTTGTGAGCGAATCCGGATTTGAGTGCGGTAAAGAAATTATTTTCTTCTTGCTCGCTTAAGAACGGATTTCGAATATTTTCAATCAAGAGAATCGCCGAATCAACTTTTGGCACGGGGCTGAAACATCCCGCCGGAACTTTTTCGACATATTTCGGAGTTCCGTATATTTTTATGCTTATGGAGAGAATACTTTCTTTACCCTGAGCCGAGTCGAATGGTTTGTCGGTTTTAGCGACAATGCGCTCGGCCACTTCTTTTTGAACCAAAAGTACCGCACGCGACGGCTTCACCTTCCCGCCGATAAATTTACGCAGAATTTCCCCGGTGATGTAATAGGGAATGTTCGAAATTAGTTTATAGTCTGTAGTTTTTAGTTGGTAGTCGGAGGGGCGAAGCTCCAAAATGTCTCCGCAGACGAGATTAAGATGACCGTTTTTTATTTCCGGCGCGAATTTTTCTTTAAGAACGCCAATCATCCGCGCGTCTTTCTCAATCGCAATAACTTTAGCGCCGGCCTCCAAAAGCGCTTCGGTCAGAATTCCTTTACCCGGCCCGATTTCAAGCACGGTTTCCCCTATTTTGATATTGGCGGCTTTGATAATATCCAAAACAACACCGCGGGCGGTTAAAAAATGCTGTCCCAGAGATTTCCTTGCCCTGTAGTGAAATTTCGCGGCGATCTCGTTTTTTGCCACCCGATCAATCATTCCGCCGCTTCTTTTTGGTATGTATTTATTCATTTTTGTTTACAAATGACGCGAAATTTCTACTACCGGGGTTGCTCGAAACATATTCAGTCAAGGTAAACCACGCGATGAATCGGGCTGTCTTGTTGCATAAATTCCACCAAATTGTGCTCGATATCGCCCAAAAACTCCGACGGCGCGTTTACCTGCCGCGAGCCGAAAATGGTCCGCACTTCGGTAAACGACAAATATAATTTTTCTTTGGCGCGCGTTAAAGCCACATAGAATAACCGCCGTTCTTCCTCCGCCTGTTCATCCGAAACATTACCGCTTCGGAGCATCCTGTGAGGGAAAAGGTCGGCTTCCAGCCCGGCAATGAACACGTGGCCGAACTCAAGCCCTTTGGCGGCGTGCACGGTCATAAGACGCGCGGCACTTTTCTTTTTATGGTCAAGCGTGTCTTGGTCGCTTGCGAGCGAGGCATCATCCAGGAGTTTCTCCACCCCTTCTTTTCCGGGATGCAGGTCATATTTAGTGGCCAGAGTGACAAGCTCCATCAGGTTTTCAAACCGTTCCTTGTCTTCATCGCCACCTAAGGCAAGAATATCCCCGACACCGGTTTTTGCGATAGCGAACTTTACCGTTTCGGAAACTTTCTTTTTTTCGATAGAGGTTCGTATGTCGGCGAGAATTTTTCTAAAGACCGTAATTTTATCCCGCATCGCCGGCGAAAGGGAAAATTCTTTACCGGCAAAAATTTTAATAATTGTCGCGGGACCGATGCCGCGCGGAGGAATATTAAAGATTCGTTTCAGGTCGGAGAGGCTATTCTCGTTTAACGCCGCGCGCAGATATGAGAGAATATCTTTTACTTCTTTCCGTTCAAAAAATTTCGTGCCGAGCACTTGATATGGCACGCCGGCCGACAAGAAAGCTTCTTCAAGCGCCCGCGACTGGAAATTGGCGCGGTAGAGAACGGCTATTTCGTCTTCGGGAACACCGGAGCGGATAAGGGCGCGGGCACGTTCCGCGACGAAACGGGCTTCATCATTCTCGTCATAGGCGGCGTAGATACCGACTTTTTCCCCGACCTTGTTTTTGGTGAAAAGATTCTTTTCTTTCCGGATTTTGTTTTTCCGTATGACCGCGCCCGCGACCTTAAGAATCGTCTGTGTGGAGCGGTAATTTTCCTCAAGCAAGACAACCGTTGCGTCGGGATAGTCCTTTTCAAAATTAAGGATGTTTTTCAGATTTGCCCCGCGCCAGCCGTATATGTTTTGGTCGCTGTCACCGACCACGCAGAGATTATGGTGGGCCGCGGAGAGAAGCTTTATCAATTGGTATTGCGACGTGTTGGTATCCTGGTATTCGTCCACATGAATATAGCGAAAGCGTTTTTGATAATGTTTAAGCACGCCCGGCTCGCGCTTAAGGAGCTTCACGGTTTTTAAAATAAGGTCGTCAAAATCGAGCCCGTGTTCTTTGGAGAGAATTTTTTCATAGCGGAACCAAACCCGGGCGACAATTTTCGGGAAATATTCGTCGGCTCCGGCTGAATATTCTTCTGCGGTAATAAGTTCTCCCTTATAGCGCGAGATGACATTTTGGATGCGCCCCGGCTCGAATTGCTTCGGGTCAAGATTCTCTTCCCGGATGGCTTCCTTGATGGCGGAGACGGAATCCTGGTCGTCAAAAATGGAAAAGTGGCGATTCAAACCGATTTCCTTTGCATTTCCACGGAGAATACGGATGCCGAGCGAGTGGAATGTGCTTGTAAGCGGCTTCTCCCCGGCGCGGTCTAATCCCCCCCGCTCTTCCGCGAGAAGTTTTTCCACCCGTTCTTCCATTTCCCGGGCGGCTTTGTTGGTGAAGGTGATGGCCAGAATATTTTCCGGATTTACCCCGCTTTTTACCAAATTCAAAACGCGATGGGCTATAGTTTTCGTTTTCCCCGCCCCCGCTCCAGCGATAATAAGAAGCGGCCCGTCCTTATGCCGTGCCGCCCGCTCTTGGGCCGAATTCAGTTCTCCCTTTTTTAACATTCCGTTACTATAACACGGAACAAAAATCTTTCCGGTTTGCGATTTCCCGCTTTACCCGCACACTAATTTTGACGCCGTTTTACTTTTTCAAAAATAAGGTTTGTTTAGTTTGGGTTTTTTACAAAAATATCCTTTCCCGCAGTATGCTCGCGGTAAAACAAAAAAAGTAGCGTAAAATTTAGTGTGCGGGTTTAGAATTACGATTTTGATTGGAAACTAGTCCGGATTATTTTTTGGCAAACCGTTGACCCTTCCTTTTTGTATAGCAATCATTCTCAACAATTTTTCTCGTTTTGAAGGATTTTTTACTTTCTCTGATTTTTCCTCAAGGTCTCGTAATACTGAAATCTCCTGTTTCAGGACAGTATTTGCATCCCTTGGTCCTTCCTTTCTGCCCTCAGGTTTTTTCGGACTCCTCTCGGGATTTTTGTTTTGAGAATTATTTCTAAAAACCCCCTCAAGTTCTTTTAGGCGAAAGTTATCTTCCTCGGTGCGCTTCGCTTTTCCTGTTCTTATAAGCTTCTCGTATTCTTGCCTTAGGATTCTGGGGTCTTTTTCCGCTTGTTTCTCCGCTTGCTCTTCGGCACTTTTTAAGACACCCATGTTTATAAGTTCTCTCCTTACTTCCCCTTCCGTATTGGGATTCTCCGGATTGGGAATATTCTCTCCCCGGGCAGTTCTTTCGAACTTGTCTTTCTTGATTGCCGACTGAAATGCAATTCCCATACCGCTTACCGGCTTAACATCATTAGCTGCCCCCTTCTCCGTCGCTCCCTGCCTATGATGTTCAAGCATCATCCTGGCGATGATTTCCGCTTCGGTTTTGCTCAGGTCTCGGCTATTCTCGAAAGTTATTTCCTGTCCGCCAATAACCACCGTATACCTGTTTGTTTCCTCCCGTTGCTCCGGAAAACCGGCGCCCTCCCCTTCCATTCTTAGGCCTTGTTCGTTTTTTCCTAATGGGAATTCCTCCATTTTCATATTGTTCTAGCAATAATAGCACCTAATACCGCTATCCACACCATTTCCACATCTCGATTGACTTATCCGGGGCGGTTGATACCATTAAACCAGGTACCAGAAAAAATGGATGACTCGGAATAAAAATGGCTTTGTTAAGCCATTTTAATGGTTTTTGACCGTTTCTGGCCCCAAATCGCTTGATTTTCCTTGTTTACAGCCGTTTGGTCGTACTGTAATGATAAAAAGGAAAGCGCGATTTTAAAATAGGCTTATTCTTCTTAACTTAAAAGAATCCCGCAAACCACTCTATTCTTGTGCTCGCGGGGCAAAAAAGACGTTATTTTACAAGCTTTTATCAGGAAGGATGGTTTTTATGCTGGCTGTTTCATCGGCCTTTTTCGCTTCCCCCGTTGTGGCTGACGCAAGTGTCTTCTCTTTTATCGGCAATATTTTTTCAGGCCAATCGGCCAATACCGCCTTAAGCACCCAGAACAACTCTCAAAATATGCCTATCTTGCAGACAACAGCCAGTCCTAATCCGGATTTTGCCCGCGGAGGCGGCGACATCACGGTTGTAGGAGACAGTGCTCTTCTTCCGGAAACTGGCTCTATCGGCACGCAAGCGGATATTCTTGACAGTACAAGCAATAACGGCCAAATCAGCATCTATGTTGTTCGCGAAGGCGACTCTCTGGGGGCTATTGCCAAAATGTTCGGTGTTTCAGTAAACACTATTATTTGGGCCAACAATCTGTCCTCTAGTAATATTACCCCTGGGCAGAAACTGGTTATTTTACCGGTCTCGGGCGTTCAGTATACCGTTAAGAAGGGCGACACGGTCAAAAACATAGCTAAGAAATATAAATCTGATGTCGGCGAAATATTGACCTTTAATGGGTTATCCGAGGACTCCGAGTTGGCAGTCGGCGACACGATTATTATCCCAGACGGCGATTTAGGGCTTCCGCAGCCGGTTTCCACTCGGCCAACATCAAGGGTGCGTGGAATTAGCAATGTACCGGATTATTCCGGGTACTATTTGCGCCCACTCAGGCTTTCGGAGGGGTATAAAACGCAGGGACTGCACGGCTACAATGGTGTTGATATAGGCGCCCCTATGGGTACGCCAGCAATGGCCGCCGCATCAGGCGAAGTTATTATTTCCCGTTCCAGCGGCTGGAATGGCGGATACGGAAAATATATTGTTATCCAGCACGACAATGGCACCCAGACTCTGTATGGACACTTGAATTCTATACTTGTCCCGGAAGGAACACGTATAGTTCAGGGCCAATTTGTCGGGTATGTCGGAAATACCGGGCGTTCCACCGGGCCACACCTTCACTTTGAGGTCCGTGGGGCTAAAAATCCTTTCTAATTTTGTAATCTAGATAATGTTCCGAATTAAAAACCCCTCCCTGCTAGCAGGGAGGGGTTTTTAATCAAATGATTTCCCTCGGCCGATAGCGGAGGGCTTCAAGCAGATGCGCTTCTCCCACATATTCTTCTCCGCTTAAATCGGCGATAGTGCGCGCCACCTTGATGGCTTTATGGTATGCCCGCGGCGAGAGATTAAGTTTTCGCGCACCTTCATTTAAAAGTTTACGCACATTGCCGGAGAGCGGAATTAATTTTTCAAGAGAGCGGA
>CAYISF010000006.1:14686-20826 GCA_964366065.1 uncultured Candidatus Saccharibacteria bacterium
CCTCAATTTGCTTTTGTTTTGGGCAAAACGTTTGGATTGAAGGGCCCTCGCGCTTTTGACCCGCTCTCCCACCTCTTTACTGCTTTCACCACTTGCTTTTTCCGAGAGTTTTTCGTAGTCAATGTTTCCGACTTCAAGCCAGAGGTCTATTCTGTCCATGATTGGGCCGGAGAGTTTTCTCCGGTAACGCGCGATATCTCCCGCCGTGCAAACGCAGCGTTTTCCGCCCTTTTGATAATTGCCGTAATTTCCGCATGGGCACGGATTCATAGCCGCGATAAGAATGAAGTGCGCCGGGAAAATGGCAGTACCCTTGGCGCGGGAAACATGGACCACGCGGTCTTCAAGTGGCTGGCGAAGCGATTCCAAAACGCGCTTGTCAAATTCCGGGAATTCATCCAGGAAAAGAACGCCGCGGTGCGCCAGAGTGACCTCTCCCGGTTTTGGAGTAGCCCCGCCTCCGACTATGGAAACGTAGGAGGCGGTATGATGCGGGGCACGGAATGGCGCTCCCGTCATTATGTTTTCTTGGAGCAGTCCCGCGACCGAATGGATACTCGTGACCTCAAGAGAAGCTTCTCGGTCGAGCGGCGGCAAGATCCCGGCAAAAGCGCGGGCCAGCATTGTCTTGCCGGTTCCCGGCGGGCCGTAAAAAGCGATGTTATGCCCGCCTGCGGCGGCTATTTCCAAGCCGCGCTTGGCGTTTTCCTGTCCGCGGATATCACGAATATCAAATATCGCGCGACTCCCCTCTTTTATTTGCGGCGGCTTTTCCGGCAGTAGCGTTCTAGAATTTGCAGCACCTTTTTTGTTATGTGCCGTCAGGTGGTCAATTATTTCCCGAAGGGTAGCCGTGCCGTAAATTATGATATCGGGGATGAGCGCCGCTTCAGCGGCGTTTTCTTTCGGGACGAAAACTTCGCGGAATCCGCGATTCTTTGCTTCGCGGACTATTGGTAAGACCCCGCGCACCGGGCGAATGCTTCCGTCAAGTGATAGTTCCCCCAGAAATATTTTTCCCTCCGGATCAAACTCTACGTCACCGGAGGATTTTAAATATGAAAGGGCGATAGGAACATCAAAAAGCGGACCTTCCTTTTTTAGGTCCGCCGGAGCAAGCGAGATGGTTATTTTTTCGTTTTTGCTTTTGGGCGGCTTGAAACCGGTATTTTTAATGGCGGCCGAAACGCGGTCACGCGCTTCTTCCACCGCCTTGTCCGGAAGACCGACAACGGTGAAAGAATGGAGTCCTCGGGAAACGTCCACTTCAACCGAAACCAGATTAGCGCCTAAAAGCGTCGGTTGCGCCGCGTATACTTTTGAAAAGGCCATTTAAGTAAATTTGAAATGAAAAGCTAAAAAATAAAAACAAAATGCCAATAACACAGCTATACAGGATATTTTCTTGTTTTAAGTTTTTCGCTTTACACTTTTATTTATTATTCTTATGCTCGATGCAGGTTGTGGCCGCCCCATTAGCGGCAAGACGTTCCGCTTCAATTTCTTTCTTGCAAACCAGGCAAGTTCCGTAAGTTCCGGCTTCCATTCGGTTCAAGGCGGATGTTATTTGAAAAAGGCGCTGTTCAAGCTCTCCTTCTATTGAGACCGCTTCCTCAAAACCTTCTATCATATCGGCGGCGATATTCTTATCTGGTTCGCCTTCGCCTTCGGTTTCCGGCGGGACTGCTTCCCAATCCTCCGGATTGTCCGGATTGCGCCGTCCGACCGCCCCAAGTTCATTCTTCAGCAATTTTTTTTCGGCAAGCAATTTGTTCCGCAGTTCTGTAAAATTTTTCTGATTTTTATTCATCCCGATAGTAGAAAATGTCACTACTCCTGTCGGAGTAGTTTTACCATTATCTTTAAGTTAAATTTAATAATTTCTGACATTGCTATTTTTAGTTTGGCACATTCTCCGGTACCATTTTCACTACGGGATTAATATTTTGATACTAGCATATTTAGGTCGGGCTCCAAACGCGGCTAATTAACGGCAGGTTTTGAAGAATTCAGCCGGCGAATAACTTCTTCCAGCGTATCGCTTGAGTCGGTGATGACGAGAGTTTTTTTGTCCGTAAAAAGATAAAAAAGGACAATGTCGCCGTCATCATCTTTGAGTACGCGAACATCGCGGTTTTTTATGGTGGCGTCTTCAAACGGCCGGTCAAACACCGGGCTTACGGGACTTTTTTGTATAGCGAAAATCGGGAAAAGGTCGCGCGCCATGTATTGTTCCCAGGAAAGCATCCCGGCGAAAGAATTTTCATAATAATTGGTATGGAAAATGAGAAAGAGATGATTCCCGTTGAAGGTATGCACTCCGAGCATAAAATTCGAATCAAGCGAGCGAAGAAGAGAAGGCGGCATACGATTGTCCAAAAAGAAGAAAAAGCGCTGGGTGGTAACGGGAACCTCGGTACTATTTATTTTTTCCGAGAAAGATATATTCTCGATTGTGTCCAGCTTGTTGTTAGCACCCCTTACTTCCTCTCCGACGGTTTTTGCCAGTGCTTCGGGACCGAGTCCGGTAACCGAAAAATGTTTTTGATTCTCGGCGAAAATGAGCGCCGGATTTTGGACGGCCCGGATTTCCGTTTGTGTTTGCCGCGATTTGTTGAAAATAATAATGGCCGTGACGGTGCCGATAACGAGTAATACTAAACTTAAGGAGATAAAAACGATATTTCGCTTTGATTTGGGTGATTCAAGATCGGCAAGATTCCGCCGCCGCTCTTCTTCGGCGATGACCATGTGCGCGACGGATGTCTTGTTTCCTTTCACGCTTTCAGCGACATCCGCCTGATAGGTGCGAATTGCCTTAATAGAACTTTTCGGCATTTCCGGAGGTTTGGGCCGCAGTTCCGGCGTTTGCAACGGAATCCTGAGGGGTTCAGTCCGGGCAATCGGCTTTTCGGGTTCTGCCGGTTTCGGCGCTGTAAATGGGACTGTTATCTCCGGCTTTACAACCGGCTCTTGCATTTTCGGCGATTCGGATGGTTTTAGCAAAACTCCGCCAATAATCGCCTTTTGTTCCGCTTCGGTTACGGAGGGAATTGAAATGACGGGGGTTGTCGGCGCTAAAGAATCTGTTTCAGCGGGTTCCGTAACAAGCTCTTTCGCTTGGATTATAGGGCTGGCTTCTTCGGTCGGGAGATTGGCTGTCTCCGGGGGAGATGTCGCCTTAGAAAAAGAAATATCTCCCGCGGAACTCTTGCTCAAGTCGATTGGGGTTTGCGGCACTTTGGTTGTTTGCGGGGGTGGATTTTTGTTTTCGTTATCCATTTATTTTGGCTAGCGAGGAGCGCGTGGTAGTGTCTGCTTGTGCGTACACGCAGACAGGTACTCACTCACACAGCGTCCGAGCGAAGACGAAATATAGGTTCAATGCATTGAGCCCTGTTCCATTGACCTATATAGAAGTAAGTATATCAAAAAATGGCCGCATTCCATGCAGAAAAACGATTGCAGGGACACTTATTAATCCCGAGAATTGTTTTACCCGTTTTTCTACTAACCCGAAGCGAGGCCTTTTTTCTTGGCGAAGTCGGCGTCGGCATCTTTTATGGAGAGATTAATGCGCTTTTTTTCGTCAATTTCTTTTATGACAACCGGAACGATATCGCCTTCCTTCAAAATATCGGTAACCTTGTTTACTCGAAACGGCGCTATTTGTGAGATATGAACCAGTCCTTCGGCTTTCGGTCCTATCTGAACAAACGCGCCGAAGTCCATTATTCTCGTTACCATTCCCTGGAATTTTTCTCCGGGATGGTATTCGCGGGTAAGTTCAAGAATTTTTTGCTCCGCTTTTTCGGCACTGCCATTCTTCCCGAGAATAGTGATTTTCCCAAAATCATCAACGGAGATTTGAATCGCTCCGCTTTCCGCGGTGATGCGCTTTATCATTTTTCCGCCCGGACCTATCAAAAGCCCGATTTGGTCTTCTTTGATATTGATATTGATTATTTTCGGAGCGTACGGGGAAATATTCGGCCGTGGCGCGGGGATTTCTTTTTTAATGACCTCAATAATTTGGAGTCGGGCGTTCTTCGCTTTACCCAGAGCTTCCATGAGGACAGAAACAGGGATACCGCCGACCTTAATGTCCAGCTGGATTGCCGTGATGCCCTCTTCGGTGCCGGCAACCTTTAAATCCATGTCACCATGGTGGTCTTCCGGGCCTTGGATGTCGGTCAATATTTTATATTCTTTTTCATTTTTCATCATGAGCCCTATGGCGATACCGGCGACGGGCCGTGAGATGGGAACTCCCCCGTCCATGAGAGCGATTGTCCCGGCGCAGACGGAGGCCATTGACGTTGAACCGTTGGATGCCATTGATTCCGAAACAAGACGGATGGTGTACGGAAATTTTTCTTTCGGGGGTAGAACCGCGCGGAGCGCTTTCTCGGCTAGCATGCCGTGCCCGATTTCGCGGCGATTCGTCGTGCCGACCTTCTTCACTTCGCCGGAAGAAAATGGCGGGAAATTGTAGTGGTGCATGAAATGTTTCTCGGATTTTACTTCAATGCCTTCAATGGTCTGCATGTCCTCCGGTCCGCCCAAGGTGAGAGCCGAAAGTATATGAGTGCCTCCGCGATAAAAAATGCCGGAACCATGAAGCGTTGCCGAAACGCCGCCGGCTTTGGCAAAGAGCGGCCGCACATCGTCAAATCCCCGTAAGTCGGCGCGCTTCCCGTCTTTGATTGCCCCATCGTGGACAATGTCATTTACCGCTTCCTCAAAACAGCTTTCGGCAAGCATCTTCGGTTCCTCGGGGAATTTCTCGGCGAACGCCTCAAACCACGATTCGCCGACCGCATTTATTTTATTCCAGCCCGCTTCGCCCCAGGTTTCCTTTTTAAGTCGTGGGAGAAATTCGCTTTCAAACAAAGCGGTCATTTCCGCCGACACTTCATCTTTCGGCACTGTTTTTTTCTCTTTGCCAATTTCAGCTATAATCTTTTTTTGAAACGCGTTAATCTTCTCTATTTCTTCCGACGCCCGTCTGAGCGCGGATTCTATTTCTTTCTCGCCGGTTTCCAGCGCTTCGGCTTCAATCATATTGATGTGGCCGTCTTTCCCGCAGGCAATAATTTCAAGCGCGACATTCTCGTGCTGGCGGAAATCGTAGACCGGATTTATTTCAAATTCATCGCCTCCCTTGTGTTTGCCTATGCGGATGGCTGACACGGGTCCATTCCACGGCATGTCGGATGTGCCCAAAGCAAGGGACGCGGCAATTACGGCCAAAATATCCGGATCGTCTTTTTCAATAGAGAGTACGGTGACGATGACCTGTACTTCGTTTCGGATGTGCTGGGGAAAAAGCGGTCGGATGCTGCGGTCAACAATGCGTCCGGAAAGAATGGCTTCGTTCGACGGGCGGCCTTCGCGGCGCTGGAAGCGATTCCCCAAAATTTCACCGGCGGCGTAAAATCTTTCTTCGTAATCAACCGTAAGCGGGAAAAAATCTATGCCCTCGCGCTTATTTTTCGACATAACCGCGGTCGCAAGCACCACGGTGTTACCGTAACTTACGACAACCGAACCGTTGGCCTGTTCGGTTAAATCTGAAAATGTTGCTGTTAATTTTTTGCCGCCGATTTCGGTGGAATATTCTTTCTTTTTCATAGATAGGAAGAAGTATAGCAAATTAGGGAAAACAGAAAACGCCCTTCGACAAGCTCAGGGCGTTTTCCTGATTTTCGTTTTTTATTCCCGGCGTGGCCGGCGCGATGAACTGCGGCTGCCTATCAGGTACTTGCGCGGGTCGGCGGAGAGGTCAATGAATTCGTCAGCCGCTTCTTTCAGCTTGAGTGACGAGGATTGTCCGAAAGAAATGACTTCAACCTGTAACCCCGACAATTTCAAATATTCAACAAGAGGCACAAAGTCGCCGTCGCCGGAGGCGAGGACAACAGCGTCAAGTTTGGATGCCATTTTAATGGCATCCACGGCGAGGCCGACATCCCAGTCGCCTTTTTTGGCGCCACCCCAGAATACCTGCAAATCTTTGGTTTTGGTCTCAATTCCCAGCTTGCCGAGCGCCTCAAAGAAGGCGGATTCTTCTCCCACTTCGGTCTTTATGACGTAAGCCACGGCGCGCACGAGCTGCCGGCCGGCAACGGCCTCTTTCA
>CAYISF010000007.1:0-11538 GCA_964366065.1 uncultured Candidatus Saccharibacteria bacterium
TTTCGCACCTTTAGCTCAGTAGTAGAGCGCTCCTTACATCCCGTTAGAAATAATGCGCTCTTAGCTCAGTTGGTTAGAGCGTTCGCTTCACACGCGAAAGGTCGGAAGTTCAAATCTTCCAGAGTGCACAGTAAGATTTCTAACGGGACAAGCACGGGAGAGGCCGTAAGTTCAATCCTTACAAGGTGCACATGAAAATACTAGCTATAGAAACATCGTGTGACGACCCCGGTAGTAAAGATTACTTACTACGGGGCGAGAAGTGGTAAATTTGAATATTGTTTGCTAATTACTATTCTATGAAAATATTGGCTATTGAGACATCGTGCGATGAAACAGCGGTGGCGATTATCGATATTCGGGAAAATAAAACGAAAACAAACGTGTCTGTTTTAGGCAACACTCTCGTTTCACAGGCAAAAATCCACGAAAAGTACGGCGGGGTGTTCCCTATGATGGCCAAACGCGAGCATGCTAAAAATCTCACTCCAATACTTGGACAAGTTTTGCGCGAAGCAAAACTTTATAAACCTAGTTCAAATCTTATAGACTGTAAACTACAGACTAAAAACTTAGGGAAATTACTCTCCAGAGAACCCGAACTGCTTACTGATTTACTAAAATTATTACCAAAGGTAAAAAGACCCAAGATTGACGCCATCACCGTCACCTGCGGACCGGGGCTTGAACCGGCGCTCTGGGTCGGCATCAATTTCGGGAAGGCGCTCTCTTTAATCTGGGACATCCCGCTCATTCCGGTTAACCATATGGAGGGTCATCTGCTTGTCGCTTTGCTCCAAGCCGCAGACAAGCGCGGACTAAACGCAGACCGTCGCAGAAAAAATTCACTACAACCTACTCACTACAACCTACAACCTGTTAATTTCCCCATGCTCGCTCTTCTCATCTCCGGCGGGCACACGGAACTCGTTTTAGCCAAGAAATGGACCGAATATCGCGTCCTGGGAGCGACTCGCGACGATGCCGCGGGAGAAG
Organism: uncultured Candidatus Saccharibacteria bacterium; assembly: GCA_964366065.1. Lineage (GTDB taxonomy): Bacteria > Patescibacteriota > Minisyncoccia > Phycocordibacterales > VMEP01 > JBAZYZ01. Next base: position 997 of record CAYISF010000007.1, read on the forward strand.
CATTTGATAAGGTAGCGCGCATGCTTTCTCTGCCCTATCCCGGCGGACCTCAAATTTCTGCGTTAGCAGAAATTGCGCGGACTAACGCGGACTTAACGCCGACTAACGCAGAAAAAATTCAGCGTATTTCTGCGTCTATTCCGCATCTTTCTGCGCTTCGACTGCCGCGGCCCATGATAAATTCCGGTAATTTCGATTTTTCGTTCGCCGGGCTGAAAACCGCCGTCCTCTATACTCTCAAAAAAATTCCCAAAGTGACCGAAGAAATCAAACGCGCAATCGCTTGTGAATTTGAAGATGCCGTAACGGAAGTTTTACTTGCCAAAAGCGCGCGGGCTATTGAAAAATTCGGGGCGCGGACATTTGCCTTAGGCGGCGGCGTCTCAGCCAATAAACACATCCGCGCTTCGTTCGAGCGCGCCCTCAAAAAAGATTTTCCAAAAACGAAGCTTTTTATCCCGACCCAGCCGCTCACAACCGACAACGCCATAATGATAGGCCTAGCCGGTTATTTCAAAATAAAAACAAAGAAGGCGCGGATACCGCTTTCGCGAATCCGCGCCCAAGGCAATCTGAAGATAGGTTAGTTTTCCATCAAACTTCCGGGTGTGCCTTACTGGTTTATTCGGCGCCGTGCTTCACGCCCGCGGTAAACCCCTGATTAAAAATCTCCGCGACAACCTTTAAGAATTCATGCGGGGTAATTTTTTGACCCCCTCGCGCAAGATAGGTAAAGAGGAATCCGTCCCCGTCCGCACAATCGGGAATTATCTTTTTGTCAGCCAACCGTACGGAACCGACGATTTCAAAACCGAGATATTCGCAATTCTTCGCCGGGAAATCGGTTGTTGAAACCGGCTGGTTCCCTTTTTTCTTAACGATGTGGAACATCCAAGAAGATTCTTGCTCTCTGGCCGCAATACGACTTTTCTGATTTGCCATATTATTCCCCGCATAAAGAACTTTTATCATGCTACAACAAAACCTCTTTATGTAAAGAGTTCCCTGTGTACTGACTTCTTCCGGCAAAAGTAAAAGCCGAAGGGTCTCTCCGGCTTTAGTGATGAAACACAATTTTTCTGATTTTTCTTAGCTTAAGCGACAGCGCTTTCGGAAACGCGAACCTTTATCTGGTTCTCGGGCTTGGGGCAGTCGCACGGAAGCGTGTGGACGGGTTTTGCGTCTCCCTTCAGTACCAATTCCCCCGTTTCTTCGACTGATTCGATATCTGTCCTGCGAAATTGCAGATGGCGGGGATCCTTGCCCGGACCGCCGCCAACGTGAACCGTAATGAAGTGGTCAAATTCCCCTACCAAACGACCTGTTTTATTCGCCATAAGAAACCCTCCAGTGTGTAGCGATTGAAAAAATGAACAACATCTACACTCTACCACACAATATAATTTATGTAAATACCAGAAATTTATTATTCTTAAATCCCTAGAGTTTAGGGGTCTTTTTTGATACCATACAATAAAATACCGGAAAATAAAGGAAAATACTTGCCCCGTTAGGTTTTTTTGATTATTCCGATAAAGTGAAATGACTGACTTTACAAACAAGCTTATCTCATGAGCAAAAACACTGAAAATAAAAACTCCAGTGGGGTACCCGAGAGACTACTCAAACCTTACGACTCTAAAGAAACTGAGGGGCGTGTTTACAAGCTCTGGGAGGAAAGCGGCTATTTTAATCCCGACAATCTTCCCCCGCGGCACAAAACACCCTACTCCATAGTCCTACCTCCGCCTAATGTAACCGGAACACTTCACCTGGGACACGCCGCCATGCTCGCCATTGAAGACATTATGATTCGCTTTGAGCGCATGCGCGGGAAAAAAACCCTGTGGCTTCCGGGCACCGACCACGCCGCCATAGCCACTCAGGAAAAAGTTGAAAAAGATATTTATAAGAAAGAAGGGAAAACTAGGCACGATTTAGGCCGCGATGAATTTTTAAAACGTGTTGAAGCGTTTGCGCAAGAAAGCCGCAACACAATAACGAGCCAATTGAGACGCATGGGTTCATCCGTTGACTGGAGCCGCGAGGCCTATACTTTAGACGAGCCGCGAAATCTTGCCGTCAAAACCGCCTTTGAGCAAATGTACGGTGACGGGCTTATTTATCGCGGACACCGTATCGTGAATTGGGACCCGGAAATGCAAACCAACGTCTCCGATATTGAAATTGAATGGAGGGAAGAAAAAGTTCCCTTCTACTATTTGCAATACGGCCCCTTTGTCATAAGCACCGCCCGGCCGGAAACAAAATTCGGCGACAAATACATTGTCATGCATCCCGATGACAAGCGGTATAAAAAATACAAGCATGGCCAAAAGATAGAGCTCGAGTGGATCAACGGACCGGTTACGGCCACAATAATAAAAGATAAAGCCGTGGACAAGGAATTCGGCACAGGCGTAATGACTATCACTCCATGGCATGACGCTACCGACTTTGAAATCGCCAAAAGGCACAATTTGGACAAAGAACAAATTATTGATTACCGAGGAAAACTTCTGGCCATAGCCGGGGAATTTGCCGGCCAACATATTAAGAAAGCCCGTCCGCTTATTGTGGAAAAACTAAAAGAAAAAGGCCTGCTGGTCAAAACAGACGACAGCTACACTCATAATATAGCTGCCAACAGCCGCGGCGGAGGGGTCATTGAACCCCAAATAATGATGCAATGGTTCGTGGACGTAAACAAAGAATTAAAACTCCCCCATTCGGAACTGGAGGGTATCAAAAAAGGCGAGATTGTGACACTCAAAAAGCTTATGCAACACGTCGTAGAAACCGGACAAATTGAAATCATTCCCGATAACTTCAAAAAGATTTATTCCCACTGGATTAATGGTTTGCGGGATTGGTGCGTATCGCGCCAAATTTGGTACGGACACCGGATACCGGTGTGGTATTGCCTTAGCTGCAACACTCCGGCAACTGGCGCTAATATCAAATCTAAATGGTTCATCGTCCGGCACGGCGAAACAGAGAGTAATAAAGCCAGGATAACGCAAGGGCATAACGATTCCCCGTTGACAGCCGAAGGGCGGATACAGGTTTCATCTGCCGCAGAACAATTAAAAAACCAAGATATAGGCCTAATTATTAGTTCTGATCTCGGTCGGGCAAAGGAAACCGCAGAAATTATAGCTGAAAAAACCGGTGCCAATATTGTATTGGATAAAGAATTACGTGAACAGTATAAAGGCGACGCTGAGAATATGGGATATGACGAAATAACCGAAAAATTCGGAACCCTAAAGAGTTATGATGGGAGGCCTGCCAATATCGAAAGTTATAAAGAAGTTGAGGAACGCATCTGGGAATCCTTTGCAAAACATAAGGAATCACACGGACATAAAAATGTCGTTATAGTAAGTCACGGTGGAACGATTAGAATGCTTGTAAAAAGGATAAGGAACCTATCGCCGGAAGAAGCCCTGGCTAGAAAAGTTATAGAAAACGCGGAACTTATATCGCTTGATGTCTTGGAAAAACCGTGTATGAAGTGTGGGGGTGACCTTTTTGAGCAAGACCTTGATACGCTTGATACTTGGTTCTCAAGCGGTCTTTGGACATTCTCCACGCTTGGCTGGCCGGAAAAAACAAAAGATTTTGAAACCTATCATCCGACGGATATTTTGGAAACCGGCTATGACATCCTTTTTTTCTGGGTGGCGCGCATGATTCTGATGAGTACTTATCTAACCGGCCAGATTCCTTTCAAAAAAGTTTATTTGCACGGACTGGTCCGCGACGGCAAGGGACAAAAAATGTCCAAGTCGCTTGGCAACATCATTGACCCGGTTGATATGGTGGACAAATATGGAGCGGACGCGGTTCGTCTTGCTCTCATCATCGGGACAGCCCCAGGCAACGATTCAAAACTTTCCGAAAATAAAATCCGCGGCTATAAGCATTTCGCCAACAAAATCTGGAATGCGGCGAGATTTGTAGTTTCCAATCTGGAAGATTTTAATACAGAAGCACCGGTTCAGTTGAACGAAAAAGATTCTGATGAATTGAAGAACTTTAATTTATTCAGGAGCAGAATCACCGGCTATTTGGAAAACTATAAATTTTATCTGGCTGGAGAAGAGCTATATCATTACTTTTGGCATTCTTTTGCCGACAAAACGATTGAGGAACATAAAGAAATTCTCTACGGCGAGAAAAGTAGCGCGCGGGCATCGGCGCAAAAACTTCTTCATACATTGCTTATAGAACAGCTGAAGCTCCTTCATCCGTTCATGCCGTTCGTGACCGAAGAGTTGTGGTCAATGTTGCCGATGGAAAATAAAAAATTACTAATGATTGAGGAGTGGCCTAAATGACGATACCGGACGCTTCAACCGTTTTTTACGCGCTTTTGGGAGGTATTGTCCCGGCGGTAATATGGCTTTGGTTTTGGCAAAAGGAAGACAGCGCCCGGCCGGAGCCGCGCGGATTGATACTCCTCCTCTTTCTTGCCGGAATGGCAAGCGTCATGCTGGTCATCCCGCTACAAAAATTCGCCTATGGCTATATTAACGACAATACTTTTCTTCTCTTTTCCTGGGCAAGCATTGAAGAGTTAATGAAATTCTTCGCTTTTTTCGTTATTGCCGCCGGCAGCCGTTTTCTGGACGAACCGGTTGATTACGCCGTGAATATGATAACCGTGGCCCTGGGCTTCGCGGCGCTTGAAAATGCTCTTTTTCTCTTGGATCCTCTAAAACACGGGAGTTTGGCTGCCGGTTTACTTACCGGCGACCTTCGTTTTATCGGCGCCACCGTGCTTCATATTACCGCCAGCGCTTTTGTGGGACTTTTTATGGGACTTGCCTTCTTTGGCGGCGCCCTTAAAAGAACTATCTATCTTATCGGGGGCTTACTCACCGCAATAGCGTTGCACACTGCCTTTAATTTCTTTATAATGGGATATAAGGATCAGAATATTTTTGCCACATTTGGTTTTTTGTGGGTCGCTGTGGTCATCGTAATGCTTATGTTTGAAAAAGTAAAACATTTGCGCTAGGTTCTAATTAAGAAACTCTATATATGCCAAAAGATAAACGATCATTCTTTGAACGCCTAACCGGATCCATCAATATGGAGGAAGAAACCCAGGGTGCCGAGAAACACGACCCGCTTCGGGCCGGAGCATCCGTCCGTGAGCGCGAGAACGCATGGATAGAAGAAGAGGGAGAGGAAGCCCAGCTTACTATTGATGTTTACCAGACACCGACCGAGATAATCGTAAAATCAATCGTCGCCGGGGTGAAACCGGACGATCTTTCTATATCAATTACCCGCGATATGGTCACCATTAAAGGAAAACGTGAGGAAAACCGCGAGGTTGTGGATGACGAATATTTTTACAAGGAACTTTATTGGGGTTCGTTCTCACGGACGGTAATGCTGCCGCAGGAGGTAAATCCGGAGGAGGCTGAAGCTATAGAAAAACACGGACTGCTCATCATCCGCCTGCCGAAACTCGATAAAGAAAAGCAGACAAAACTCAAGGTGCGGTCAATATAGGGAACAAATAACATATAATAAATAACTTGTAACCTGTATAAAGAAAAGTTCCCGCCGTGGCGGGAACTTTTCTTTGGTGCCGAGGGGCGGAATTTCACCCGCCTAAGTTTTTGCTCTGCCCGCTTAAATTTCACTCCTGAAATTTTGGTGGGTGCAAAAATTTTTGCGGGCAAGCCGCCGACCCTTTGCCTGCCCCGTAGTGAAGCGAAGTTTCTACTACTGGGGTTCTTCAGATTCACCCACCCGCTAAAAATTTATTTCCAGTGCTTGGGGCCAGAATCGAACTGGCGACCCTCTGCTCTTCAGGCAGATGCTCTAACCAACTGAGCTACCCAAGCAATACTTAACTGTGTTACATGTTACAAGTTACAAGTTACGAGTTAAAAAATCAATACTATTGCCCTTGTCTTAATTTGTCCAAAATTGAATTTATGGACGAAGAATCCGGAAGGGAACTCGTGGTTTTCTGGACATTATCTAATCCCTTCATTATCGCATCATAATTTCCTAGTACAAGCTGAAGGTACGGTTGAATGAAGTAATATGCGCCAACCGAAGCTCCAATAATGAGCACCCAATACAGAACATGAAATACTCTACCCCACCTTTGGGCGCTGACGATTTTTTTCATCAAATGATTGGTCTCTTTCGTAAGCGCCAAGTTTTCTTCGAGCAATCTTTTTGTTTCCGGGTCCATTCCGCGATTATATCATAAAAAACAAAGCCGCTGCGAAGAGCGGCTTTCAATCTTTCAGGGGAAATTCAATACTTTTTTCTGCCACGTATAGCCCTTGGCTTCAACTGCGACACCGACAGTGCCGCAGTGGGACTGCTGAATTTATTCGCCGGCGCGGCTACGGCTTGGCGAGGTAGGGGTAAAATGGACTCCCGTTGAGTGGGCGGGGTTGGTGTCATAAGACCCTCCATGCCGTTGAAACACTCCTGGCATATGGAGTAATTATCCCCTTGGTATTCAAAACGGAAGACCTGCCGCCCGCTGCCCATTACCATGCGCGAGACCAGCAAGACGGGAATTTCGTTTACTTCCCGTTTCCTAAGGCCATCGAGAAGTGCGAGGAGATTCCGGCAGTTTTTATCCAACGGCCGGCATAGGTCTTTTTCCACCTCCTTCAGTTTTCCGAACGCACCGAATACGTTTAAAGAAGCCGGAATCGGGCTGGGAAAACCGACGAAATCGGAAGATGGAGGTACTCCCTTTAATCTGTACGAACATGTCGCTCTCATTTCTACCCCTTTCTTAATTTAAAAAGTTCCCTGAACAAGGAACGCTCTTGGACCAATTTAAATATTATCATTGCCCGCCTGATTCGTCTAGTGCCACCGGCAAGACGCTTCGCTATTAAACTCGCCGTTTTATTTTATGCCCCACCTCGAGATGGAACCGTAGAGGGTCTTGCCCTGCAAGGCGGATCAGCTACATTTTACACTATCTAGTCGACGCTCCTCGAGCGCGATAACCTATCACTAACGGGTGCCCTCGGCAGGAATCGAACTTGCATTTTCTCCTTAGGACGGAGCTGCTCTATCCATTGAGCTACGAGGGCTAACATACGAAACAATAACAAAAAGCGCCGATTTTAGAAAGCACTTTTTCACCTATCTCCTATATTCTATATTCTTGCCTCCTACATCCCCAATAGTTCTCTAACCCTCGGCTGATTGAAGCCAACAACAACATCATCGCCAATTTTAATGACCGGAACACCCATCTGGCCCGTTTCTTCTACCATTTCCTTGCGCTTTTCTAAATCAGAAGCGACATTATATTCCTCATATGTAATGCCGCTCTCCTTAAAAAATTTCTTGGCTTGAGCGCAATACACGCATGACGGAGTTGCATAAATTACTACTTTTTTCGCCATTTTGATTTATTAATTTTATCCATTATATCACATCGACCATGACCGGCTTGTTTTATGCGGAATACGGGAATCGGACCCGTGTCTCAACCTTGGTCCCAGTAGTAAATTTTACGATATCTGATGCGAGTACGGAGAATCGAACTCCGATCTATTGCTTGGGAAGCAATCATTCTACCACTAAACTATACTCGCAAAATTACTACGGGATTCTCAAAAAATATGCTCTCATGAATCGTTATTTTTTGGAAGAAGCACCCATTTTGCCACCTCGCCCCATAGTGAGCTCCGCTCTACTACTGGGGTAAACTAATCCCGCAGTATTCATTTAAAAAGATTTCTTATTCTATCAAAAAGAGACCTGAAATTCGGTTCCGCCGGCGCGGCTTCAGCGGCTTTTTTCGTGTTATCCACAACGATTACGATTCCTTCTCCTTCTTTGACAACCCGAAATTTCTTTCTAATTTCCTCTTCCATGCCGCGGGAGGTCTTGAGTTGTGAAAGCTGTGATTCCAGTTCCTTCTTTTTAGCTGCAAGCGCTGCTTCCTCGCGCGCCGCCACGTCGCGGTTTGCGCCCGTTTCGCTCGCTTTTTGGTACATCCTATATGTGGCATTCACGGAAATGACAAATATAACGGCTATAATGACAAGCGTCGGACGGGAGTATAAAAACTGACGAATCTTCTTTTTCTCTTGAAATTCCAGCATATTTTGGTATTATATACTTACCTTTATGTTCTTCAACCCAAAGCATAAGAAAAAGATACAAATATTCTGGACTATATTCAGTTTATTCATCGTGCTAAGCATGATTCTTCTTTATATCCCCTCGCTTTACCGATAGACCACGTAACACGAAACATGTAACACGTATCAAAAAACAATACGTAGCATGAGGCGTTTTTGATTCATGATACGAGTTATGCGATACGTAATCATTCCTTCATAACCTTAAGGAAAACTTCCTGGGGTATGTTTACTTTACCCATAATCTTCATTCTTTTCTTGCCTTTTTTCTGCTTCTCGCGAAGCTTCATTTTGCGGGTAATATCCCCTCCATACAAGTATCCGGCAACATCTTTTTTAAGCGCCTTAAGTGTGCGCGAAGAAATGATGCGTCCCATGGCCTTACCCTGAATTTTGACTTCAAAAAGCTGTTTGGGCAAGGCGGCGAAAAGTTTTTCCACGGCCGTTTCCGCTTCCTCTTCCACCCTTTTTTTAGAAACTACTTTGGCGAAAGCTGCTACTGGTTCTCCGGCAACCAAAATATCCAGGCGCACGACATTGGCCGAACGATGCTCGGTGATTTTGTAGGAAAACGACCCGAAGCCGGAAGAAACGCTTTTCAATTTGTCAAAAAAATTCCTCATCAGTTCTCGGAGCGGCATTTTGGCCGAAACGGAAACTCTCTTTTCGCCGAATAGATTTGAATCCCCGACTTCCGCCTCATGGTCAAAGAAAAGCTGCATAACCGACCCGATATATTGAGGCGGAGTTATTACAATAACATCTACCCACGGCTCACTCACTTCTTTGTAGGCGCCGTGGTCGGGAAAAAATGCCGGCGAATAAATTATTTTTTTCTCGCCATTGTTGTATACGACTTCATAATTTATAGAGGGTGTCGTAACAATCAAACTTAAGCCAAATTCCCTTTTCAGCCGCTCTGTCACGATTTCCAAATGAAGCATCCCCAAAAATCCGCACCGAAAACCCCTGCCCAGAGTGCCGGAAGTTTCCTCTTCAAACGCTACGGACGAGTCGGAGAGTTTCAATTTGAGCAACCCGTCTCTAAGCGCGTCAAAATCATCTTGGCTTTCGGGGTAAAGCGACGCCCAAACAACAGCGCTCGGCTGCATATACCCGGGAAGAGCGGGCAGGGGGTGTTTCGTCAAAGTAATGGTGTCTCCGACTGACGCTATCCCAGGCTTTTTTAAACCGGTCACAATGTAACCAATCTCTCCCGCGCAAAGTTCTTTTACCGGTTTCTTGTCCGGAGAAAATATTCCGACTTCGGAAGCAACGAACTTTTCTTTGGCCTCCCGAAATGAGAGTTCGTTTCCCGATTTCAGTGTGCCGTCCAATAACCGCACATAAACGATAATTCCCTGATGATTGGAATATTCAAAATCAAAGACAAGAGCCCGGGTATCTCTGTCACCATGATAGCTTTCCTTTGGCGGAGGGACGCGCATTACGACAGATGAAAGCAGTTCTTCAACTCCCTCGCCAGTCCGGCCGGAGACCTCTAAAACTTCCCTCTCCGGGATGTTTAAAAGTTTAGCTAATTCGGTTTTTACTTTTTCGGTTTCAGCAAGAGGGGCGTCTATTTTTGATACTACCGGGACGATAATAACCCCCAAATCGCGCGCCATTCCAAGCGTTGTCAATGTCTGGGCCTGTACTCCCTGGGTAGCGTCAACCAAAAGAATGGAACCCTCCACGGCCTTGAGCGCCCGTGATACTTCATAGGAGAAATCTATATGCCCTGGCGTATCTATCAAATTAAGTACATAGGATTCATTTTCAGTTTGATTAGATACGCCCGCAGACACCCGCAGACTTGACGCAGACAACGCAGAAATTCTTGCCGAATCATAAACAATACGCTTAATGTCTAAATCTTGTGAACCATAATTAACAAGAAGTGCAAGTTTATAATCGCAACCCTTAAGGTAAGACCACGCCTGCTCAATTTGTGGTTTACCAATTTCTGGTAATGCTTTTAACTCAATAAGTACCTTATCTTCAATAATAAAATCCGGTTGATATGTTCCGACATGTTTATTTTCATAAAAAATGGGGATGTTCTTTTTACTCTCAAATTTAATTCCCTCTTTCTTAAACGCAACTTCAAGAGCATTATGATATACCTGCTCTTTATGCCCCAATCCAATTTTTTTTCTCACCTCAAACATAACTCCCCGAACTTTATAAGTAAGTTCTTTGTATAAAAATTCTTCTGCGTTATTCTGCGTTACGTCTGCGTCTATTCCGCGCGGATGGTAAACCATCCGAACGGGGGTCATTTTTATGGTAATACCGCGTTCACGCTCCAAATCCATTCTATCAAGCACCTGGTCGCGCATTTTCCTCGCTTCTATCGTGTGCGTGAGTTCAAGCATCCGGTCAG
>CAYISF010000007.1:11638-20018 GCA_964366065.1 uncultured Candidatus Saccharibacteria bacterium
TGGTCGCGCATTTTCCTCGCTTCTATCGTGTGCGTGAGTTCAAGCATCCGGTCAGCCAAAGTGGACTTGCCGTGATCAATGTGGGCTATGATTGAAAAATTGCGGATATGTTTTAAATCCATGAATAGGCCTTATTTTAGCACAAGGCTATGGGATATAGACTAGTTTTACAATTCCCCCATCTCCGGTGCGATAACTTCCGCCTTCCAGAAACGTTTGCGAAGAGCGGCGCTTACATCGGCAAGTTCCCTGCTCCCCAGGAGTTTGAGAAGCGCTATTCCGGCAATAATGCCAAAAATGCCGGCAAACAAACCTTGGAAAAAAATACCAAGAAAGGTATTTAGATTAAATATTCGTCCAAAAATAACCAAACACAAATAGGAGACAAAGCCGATAAAAACGGCGGCGGCGAAACTTTCAAATGATGTCCGGCTAAGCGAATGTGGAATGGCTGTAACATGCCGGTTCTCAAAAAAGAACCATAACGCCACGGCATTCCCGAGCATACCGAGCGAATACGCAAGCGGCAGCATAAGAATAGCTGTGCCTGGCAAATTCTCTACGCGAAGAAGGGACTCCATAAAATAACGGAACATGGGCGCGGATTCAAATATAGAAAGAAGTCCGAGAGAAAGAAGTATGGTCGCGGCCGAAGCGGATATATTCACCAAAAGCGGAACTTTCGTTTCGCCGGCGGCGTAAAAACCGCGCGCCAAGAGAAGCACTATTCCCTGCGCGAAAATAGACACTGAGAAAAGGGCCAGGGCGGCGGCGGTAAGGCGGGTGTCAGACCAGGAGAACGAGCCGGAGCCCAAGATGACCCGGACAATCTGCGCTCGGAGCACGACAAAAAGCGCCATAACCGGAAGCGACCAGAATATAATATGCCGAAGCGCTTCCACCACATGCCCCGCGAATAAAGCGCGCTCTCCGCGAGAAAAAAATCCAGCCATAGCCGGGAAAGCAGCCAGGGAATAGGAAACACCAATAATGGAAAGCGGCACTGATTGCAGGTTGAATGAAAAATTAAAAATTGAAATGGAGCCGCGATAGATAGTGGAAGCTAAAGCGGTTATTACCATAAGCGTAAAAACTGAAGCGGAAAGCGCTATGGTCCGCGGAAGAGAGAGTGTAACTACTTCGCGGATTGCCCGCCAGTCAAAGGAGAAAGAAAACCTCGGCAACAAGCCGCTCTCAAAAACCACCGGTATCTGAATGAGCATATGAAGAAAGGCGCCGAAAATTACCCCCAAACCGAGTCCCGGCAAACCAAACACGGGGTAGAAAAAGACCACTCCCATTATGATACCTCCGTTATATAAGAGCGGCGCGAGTGCGTAGACGAAAAATTTTTTGAAAAGCTGGGTTACACTGCCGAATAAATTGGAAACGCCAAGTAGTATCGGGGAGAGAAGCATGAGCCGCGAAAGAAGGGAGAGGAGGGAAAGTTGCGATGGACTGAATCCCGGAGCAAGATACGGGGCAAGATACGGCATCAGAATGAATGCTACTGTGCTTATCAAGAGAATGGTCAGCACAAAAATGCTGAAGACGCTTCCGAGAAATATTCTGGCCCGCTCCCGCGCGTCCGCTGAATCATCCTCCAAAAAATAGCGAGATAGAAACGGGATAAGCACGGTAATTGAGACAAACGAAGCAATACTTGTATAGATGAAATCGGGAATACGAAAAGCCGCGTAATACACGTCAAGCGAGGCGGAAGCGCCGAAAGTGTGCGCCAAAAGGCGGTCGCGGACTAAAGCGAGTATCTGCGACATCAAAGCGAAAAAGCCCAGAAGAAAAGCGGCCTCATGGAGACCGCTGATTTCTTTCTTCAGGATGTTGAAAATGCGATTAACCATTTATTAAGGCAACCTTTTTATAATTTTCCATATCGGATTTTAATTCTACAAACTCTCCGGTGTCTGATTCGTTTCCTTGATAGGCGGGGTTTTCTTTTTCTCGGGAGCGTTATTGGGCGGAGGAACATTGGCGAAGGCCTCTTTACCAGCCATTAAGTTCTTCAGAATATTTTTCACCTCCTGATTATCCGGATTCAATTCGCCTATGCGCGTGAATTGCTTGATGGCATCATTTTTCCGTCCGACCTTATCGTAGGAAAGCCCAAGGAAATACATGGCGTTTGCGTAATCCGGCGATAGCGCCGTTGCCCTCTCAAGCGCGATGATTGCTCCCGGATAATCTCTGGCGGTGTATTTAAGAAGTCCCAGCTGGAAGAAAAGCCCGATGTTGTCCGGCGCCAAAAGCGACACCTGGTCAGCTCTGTTGATAGCTTCCCCTATATTTCCTTCGCTCGCTTCAATCTGAGAGAGGAAGAAAAGCGCATCGGTGTAATCGCTTTTAAGCGCAAGCGCCTTGTTCAAAGAGTCGCGCGCTTTCTTCGTGTCCTTATTCGCGACTTCCAAACGGGCTAAGGTGTAATAAATAAGCGGATTTTTAGGAGATACCTGCAGTGCTTGCTGGTAGGCCTTATTTGCCTCATCATAAGCGCCGTTAATTCCGAGCGGAACCACAGCTTCATAAATACCTCCCAAATTAAGCCAGTTCACGTAGTTCGTTCCGTCATATGAAATGGCCAGCTTCGCGTTTTGGATAGCATTCCCCATAAACGTGGTAAATTGGGTACGAGCGGCATCCGGCGATAAATTCTGTTGCTGGAGAAGGTTGCTCAATCTTGCTATGGCTATTTGCGACATTCCGCGGTAATACACATCGCTTGAATTCAAACTGATTGCTTTGGTGAGCGCCGCTTCGCTTGCGTCAATATTCCCTTGGCTGTTCATAGCCACAAGCGCCTTCTGAAACTGAATCAAGGAGAGTGTTTTCCCAACGAAGAGATAGCCGAAAGCGGCGGAAGCGACGATAAGAAGGATAAGAACCAAGACAGACGCAAATCCGAGCTTCGGATTTCCCAGAAGAGAAAATTCTATCGAGCGGGATCCGTTCTCCCTGATTAAAACGGATACGAAAAGACCGGTCAAAAGAAAAGCAAGCGACACGATAGTAACATTCGGGACATACAAGACGGAGAAAAGCCAGAGATAAAACACCGAAAGAAAAGACGAAAGGACGAGATATTGCGAGACTCGGCCGGAGGAGAATGAAAGCGCGGCCCGAACGCCCAGATAAAGGAAAGAACCGAAAAAGAAAAGCCACGCCAGCAAACCGATTAAACCAGTCGTAACAATTATAGTGGGAACAAGGCCGACCCCGGCGTTGAAATCGGTCGACCAGAAAATCGTGTTGTTCAAAACATCCGGCTTATAGAGAGACCATTCATTCGTAAAACGATTCGGACCAGCGCCCAATAAAGGACGCGCGGTGAACGTCGCTTTGGCGATATCATAGGTTGCAGACCACGACGGACGAACTTCCACTTGCGTTGTCTTAAAGTAAGTGGAAAGCGTCCCGCCTATAGTGCTTGCGGTAAAGAAGAAAAAGAGAGAAATCAGAAAAACCGCAAGAGCCACTCCCGGCACGCGCGGCATGAGAGAGGGAAGATCCGCTTCCGCATTACCCGTTCCGTCAAATTTGTTTAAGTAGATGGCGTAGACGAAGAGAATAACCGATGCGGCCGCGAGTATCCCCCAGGCAAAAGTAAAATTCACGACGGCCAAAAGAAAAAGCGAGAGCGCCAAAGTGGCGTACAAGAAAATCTTGTAGAGGCGGCTCACGGATAAAATCTCAAGCGTGGTAAGCGCAAGTACGGCAATAAGCCCGACAAAAATAGCCATGTCATTCCATTTCCCCACCATATTGGCAAGCACTCCGGTAAAGTAACCGAAAGAAAGAACGGCCGGGCCGGTAAAAATCCGAATGATGTGGAAAAGAGCCACCAATCCAAATGAAGCGAGAAGCGCGGCGTAAACCCAAAATACTTTATTTCGGGAATCCACCACAAGCGAAGTGACAAGGGTAAGCAGGGCGGCCACTAAGATAAAAGAGAATGTTCCAACTTCAAATCCTTGCCCGAAAAGAGAAACGCGGAGTGCCGGAGAAGAAAGAGATGAGAGCAGGAAAGAAAGCGCTATAACGAAAGCCCCTCCTAAAATCATGCTTCGCGGAATCTTTACCATGCCGTCGATTAGCCGGCCGACAAGCCATAGCACAAGCGCAATTAAGGTGATGACAGAAACAAAGAATACTTTGCTGACATCAATTGCAATATTAGAGATCGGTAAAAAGAAAATCGGCAAAAGAAACGTGAGCCCGAGCACTAATCCGAAAGATATGTTATCCGGAGAAAACAACTTTTTTGATTTTTCCATACGATGATTTAAAGATTAACTATTATTAAAGTCATTCCATTATAAAGAATACCTTCTAAAAGAGCAATTGTGGAAAATAGTTAATATTATCTAGAAATAAAGAAAAAGCACCGCTTGACGCGGTGCCTTTTCATGTGTTCTGTTGAGCCTATAAGCCGAATTCTGTATTCCGCAAAGCGGAACGATAGTTATCTATCTGGGTCCCGCTTTGCAGCGGGACTCAAGCGGCACTCACCAATCTTGCCCACCGCAGGTGGTTGCAAGATTGAGTGTCCTGAGCGAAGCCGAAGGACTATTCCTCGACATACTCGGAACGCTCAATTCTGCAGCTGCCTACGGCAGGCATAATTGGCGCACGGCCTTGCACACAAGTAAGGATTTAGCCGTTTCACCCCCTATGTTTCCATAGAAGCTCACCCGCCTTTCGGTTTGGGTGCCCATCGCTTTCGGTTTGGGCGTCTCTGCTCGCACCTCTACCAATTTTGCCCACCACAGGTGGTGCAAAATTGAGTATCCTGAGCAAAGCCGAAGGATTGCCCCTCGGCATACTCGGGACGCTCAGTTTTTGTAACCGCCTGTGGCGGACAAAACTGGCGACGGGCGTTACCCGCTACCCTGCTGCCATATCGCCAAAAGGTTAGATATGGCGTGTGTTCGGACTTTCCTCCCTTTGATAAATCAAAGAGCAACTACCCGACTCAACATATATAATATTACTACAATTTCCAAAAAAATCAACTAAAACAAAATGCCCGCTATAGCTGTAAGCGGGCATTTTGTTTTTATAATAATTAAACTGCAAGTTTTAATCTATCTCGCACACGCCAGATACGCAGGCCAATTCCACTTTATTATCCGTTTCGTCAACTTTTTCGTAGGTAACAATCTTTGAGAAATCAATATGTTCCCAGCGCTTGGCCATTTCATTGTAAGTCTTCTCGTCAATCTCCTGATACGGCGCAAGCTGGTACACATGGTCTTCACGCGGAAGAAATGATAATCCGCCGACCATATCCCAGTTTTGATAAACCCAATGGCCGACATCAAGCCACTCGTTATCACTGACGGAAATAGTCGTAGAAGGATTATGTTCAGTGTAATGTTCTTTATACATTTTCCAATATTCAAGCTGTTGTATGGCGGTCAAGTCATTTTTGAAAACCGATGATTTCGGAGCGCGCACGGGAAAATCAATAACATATGTCGTCGCGCTATCCATGGTCTGCCCGACTTCAGGGTGATACGACACTCCCTGGTCGCGAAGCATTTTGAACAATCCGTCTGTTGAAGCGATGCGGACCCGGCGAATATAAAACGGCGCGTGCCGCGGATGCATGCCTGAAGATGAATCAACGGTCTGTGAAAGATTCCCTGACGGCTTTACGCAAGTGATTGCCGTAGATTGATTGATTCCAAAACGCTTGGCGTATTGCTGATTTACTTTTATTGTTTCCTTTCGCAGTTTGTCCAAAACTTCCGCCTTCCGTACCGTTGGGCAATCCCACTGGCCAGAAATGGAAACTCCGAGCAGGCGCTCCGCTTCGCAATTTTCTTTCCATTCTTTGGAAAGATACGGGAAATTAGTCAGAGTTGACTGATAGGTTCCTAAAATAGTGGCTATGCGGATTTTCCGAAGCAATGATTCCGTTGTATCCCCCGGTCTGGCAATAATCTCCGAAAGATTGCAAAACTGTTTTGATTGCAAATTTATCTCTCCGCACGGATTAGGGCCAATGGGTCCCGTCATTTTCCCATTATTGACATATTTATCAAGGTATTTTAGGCGGCGCTCCGGAAGTGTCCTTGAGAGGGAGCCGCGGTTGAATATGCCCCGCTCGCCGCTCTTTGACTTGACCAAAGCAATCCATTCATCAAGAAATTCTTCGGCAGACGGTTTTTCCACATAAACCGCCGAGTTGTTGGCCAGTTGCCGCTGAGGGTCGGTAAAATAGAACGGCCCTTTTTTGGCATCGCGCATTTCCACATCCCCCAAATCTGAAAGTGAAATAAGCGCGCTCCTCCTTACTCCGCCGGATACAACGCACTCGCCTATCTTGCAAAGAATGTCGTGGGCATCCAGCGGGGAAATTTTCCGTCCTTGCTTCCGAAGTATCCTCTCACGAGTGAAACTAATAACGTTCCTGATTGGATCAGGTCCGGAAGATTTTCCGCCCATGGTCTTCAAGCGCGCGCCGGCGGGACGAAGCTGTGAAAAATCAAAATCAACATCTTTTCCTTCGGACCATACTTCCATTCCGAAAACAAGCGCGTCTGCCCATCCTTCTTTGCTGTCGACGACGACATGTGTCGGCAGTTTTTTTCCCGTTTGATATTTTATCGTCGGGAGCTGGTCAATATTTTGATTCTCTACGCTGTAGCCGGCACCGGTACCGCACATGAGAATATACATAACTTCTCCGAAATCCCGCCACTTGGTCGGCGCGATAAACGAACAATTATACGCGCACACATTCGTCGCGCTCGCCGCTTGGCCTGCGAACTGAAAGAGCCGCATTGACGGCATCGCTTCCTGTTTCAAGATTGCTTCGCGAATTTCGTTGTATTCGGATTCTTTCAATTTCTTTCCGAGATTTTCGCGCATGAAATCAATGTAGCGATTGGCTGTCTCTATCCATGTTTCCCGCCGCCCTTCTTCGGAAATCCAGCGCGAGTAAGTGCGGTAGTAAATAAATTCGGAAAGCGAATTACGGAAATATTTTTTGCTATCCTCGGTTAATTTGCGGACATGTTCCGGCACTTGGCCTATCTCACGGCGCAGCCGCGACCGCTCTTCTCGGTACAAAATATAACTCTTGGCGGTTTTCACAAAATCCTCCAAAATAAGCTCCTTTTCAACAATATCTTGTATTCCTTCAACCGTCGGAGTAAAATTTTTGACCAGTTTTGAAACACGCACCAGCTCGGATAAAACTTTGCGGGCGATGTAGTCCGCTTCCTTGCGCTCTCCTTCTCCGGTCACTGACATCGCCTTATAAACGGCGTTCGAAATTTTTTGAATGTCGAAATCAACGATTGACCCGTCGCGCTTTAAGACTTTTTTAATCGGCGACGAATTCTTAGACACAGCGCCAGCGGCTGATTTTGTTCCTTTGGACATAGGTGAGAGAGAGAATTATTTAAATTGTTAGTAGATTCATTTTACATCAAATTCTCTGTCATGTCCCATGTTGATAAGTCAAAAATTCTGCTCACAAAATAAAAAAAATGAGGTGTAAACCCCGTTAAAAATAACACTGGGAAATACCCTTACAAACACTGATTAAAATTGACTGCCAAAAACAAGTTCTGGCGCTGTGAGAAAATTTAACAAATTAGAACAAGTCTGATGTTTGGGATAATTCTCTTTTACCGCACCGTTACCTCATCGCCATTTTTTATGTTGTTTTTTAGAGCAAAACCGGCTGAAACCTCAAGTACGTACTTAATCGGACCCTGGGGAGAAAAAACCTCCGGGTACGAGTCAGGCGGAAGATTTTCCGAAACGGAAACAACATGTTTATTTTCCCCTATCCAAATAATGTCAATTGGGAAAAGCATGTCTTTCATCCAAAATTTTGGGATTGTCGGGTAATCAAATATAAAAAGCATGCCTCCACTCTGAGAAAGTTCTTTTCTTCCCGATAAACCCTGCGTTCTCTTGCTCGGGGTATCGGCAATATCGGCAAAAACTGCTGTATTTCCTATAGTAATCTGTTTTTTCGCGCTAAAAACGTCAGAAACAAGTGTTATTCGCCAGGCTGTGGCCGCAATACCGGCAACAAATATAAAGGACAAAAGGACAAAAAACAATTGGATGGTTTTTTTCATAGTTTGTCCTTTACCCGCGCGCTAACGGACATCAATAAATATTTGTCCTTTAAGACGGCGCGAGATAACGATATTTCCTAAGTGTAACAGAAATGCCCCAGTTTCAATGTGGAGATGTGGAGAAGAAAATTATGCGTCGTTTTGGCGCGCTGCTTTAGCACGCTTTGTTTCGTCCAGATACTTTTTGCGAAGCCGAACTGATTTAGGCGTTATTTCCAGATATTCGTCATTGCTTATCATCTCAAGCCCGCGCTCAATGGAAA
>CAYISF010000008.1:0-18150 GCA_964366065.1 uncultured Candidatus Saccharibacteria bacterium
GACTGGAGTTCAGACGTGTGCTCTTCCGATCTCTTCAATAACCGGCCGGAAATAACGATAAAAAAGAGTAAGTAAAAGTGTGCGGATATGCGCGCCGTCCACGTCGGCATCTGTCGCGATTATTACCTTGTGATAGCGGAGTTTGGAAATGTCAAAAGTGTCGCCAATGGCCGTACCCAGAGCCACCACCAGCGCCTTGATTTCGGCAGAAGCCAGCATTTTGTCCAAACGCGCCCGCTCCACGTTCAAAATCTTGCCGCGCAAGGGTAAAATCGCCTGCGTCCTGCGGTCGCGTCCTTGCTTGGAAGAGCCGCCGGCTGAATCTCCTTCCACGATAAAAAGTTCCGCCTCTTCGGCATCGCGCGTCTGGCAATCGGCTAATTTCCCAGGCAGAGTCAGGCCTTCAAGAGCGCCTTTCCTTAAAATGCTGTCTTTGGCGGCCTTGGCGGCCTTTCTGGCCTGAAGCGCCAGCAATACCTTGCCCAAAATGTCTTTGGCGTCATCAGGGTGTTCTTCCAGAAACGCGCTGAAGGCCTCGCCGAAAACCGTTCCGACGGCGCTCTGGGCTTCCATACTGCCGAGTTTTTCTTTGGTCTGGCCTTCAAACTGAATTTCCGGCCCCATCTTGATGGAAATGACCGCGGTGATTCCTTCCAGCACATCCTCGCCGGTTAGATTTTCTTCCTTTTCTTTAATGATATTATTTTTCCGGCCATATGAATTCAAAATACGGGTAAGCGCGGTTTTGAAGCCAGTCACATGCGTGCCGCCAACCGGATTGGGAATATTATTGGCAAAAGCGAAGAGGCGGGAAGAAATATCATCCACGTATTGAAGCGCTACCTCTACCATAACGTTGTCTGCTTCTTTCTCCACGTAGAAAATATTTTTGTGTATGGGCTTTTCCAGCTGATTATGGAACTTGACCAACGACAAAAGTCCGCCCTCAAAATAAAACGACATTGACGGAACCTGCAATCCGAGTTCATCAAAATAAAAAACTTTGTCCAGTTCAAACTTGCCTTTATAATCCCGCGCGTCTATCACCTTCACCCGCATCCCCTTCACAAGATAACACTGGCCGCGCAAACGTTCGACAATAGTGTTCCAGTCAAATCTTATTTCCTTAAAAACTTCCGGGTCGGGCTGGAATAAAACAATGGTGCCGTTTAATTTGGACGTTCCGATTTTTTTTACCTTAGCCCTTTGCTTGCCGCGCGAATACTCTTGCACAAACTGTCCGCCATCGCGATGCACTTCCACCCTGGCATATTCCGAAAGCGCGTTTACCACCGAAGCGCCGACTCCGTGAAGCCCGCCCGAAATTTTATACCCCTCCCCGCCGAATTTTCCTCCGGCATGAAGCGTAGTCATAACCGTTTCCAGCGCGGAAACTTTTGTCTGCTTGTGAATATCCACCGGGATACCGCGGCCATTGTCGGTGATGCGCACGCCGTTTTCCGGTAGTAGCACTACTTCCACATGGTCGGCAAAACCGCCCATCGCTTCATCGCGCGAGTTGTCAATAATTTCCCAGACAAGATGATGCAAGCCGTCGGGACCAGTCGTACCGATATACATTCCGGGCCGTTTCCGGACCGGCTCCAAGCCCTCCAAAACGGCAATATCCTGGGCGCTATAATGATGTCCGTTTCCTTTTGCCATATGTCGTTTGTATTTATGAGGCTAATGCCGAGTTAAATATAACTACGACATTGAGCACCCCGTCACAATCTTGCTGCCAAATACCTGCGCAGTGCGTCTGCCGAATAGGCAGATACGGCTATGGGCGAAACGCTGCGCCCATAAGGGAGGTAGCTATTCGCTACTCGCGCTTCGCGTGATACTTTAGATGCAAAATTGTGATGGGGTTAATCAAAATATAGTCGCCTAAAATGGCTCCTTATTTTGTTTAATTTTAGCAAAAAATGCCTTAAAATACAAGCATTTTAGAGTAAATCATGTGTATGGCTTTTACCCTGTTAAATAGGCCTTTTTTAGGCCTAATTTTGAGGAGCAAAATTATTTAACAGGGTGAATAAATATAGCCATTTTGCGCCAGTCGCGAGCGAAGGTTTTGATATCCACAAATAGGTCTTTTCCTTGCTCCAAAGAGAGTGCTTCCGGCTCATTGAAATAGAAACCTGTGAGCTGGTCCCTTCTGTCCGGAAATTCGGACTCTGTATTTTCTTCATATCCCGTAAGCACAACCATATGAAATTTCGTCTGGCCTAGGGTATGTTTTGATACTGAAACGATTACAGGATGATTTGCCTTAAGTTCGTCATGGATTTTCTGGAGTCCCATAATCTCTCCTATTTTCTCTCCCCTTTCGGCATTTAATCCATACCTGCGGGCAACTTTCAAAAAATATTCGTGGAACCAACCGTGTTTGCTGTATCCGCCTTCTTTTTCTCCTGTTTGGCACATTTCCAAAAGCGGTGGTGTTTGTTTGCCGCCTGTCTGCCGCGTCGCATTGCTCTGCGGCGCAGGCAGGTAAAAATCCAAAACCATCTTCAAACAAGCCATACCACAAGCCCGCGGCATCCAATACTCATCGTGAACATCCAGAAACTGAGAGTAATACGGAATGTTTAGTTTCATTATCGTACCTCCCAACCTTTTTGTTTATTGAGCATAGCAGTTATTCTCTCCATAATTTTATTGAGTTCATCTTCGGATAGTGTTTTTTCGTACGACTGGAATACCAGATGAAAGGCATAGGAAATTTTGCCGTCTTTTTCAAACCGGTCAAAGAGGTCGGTCCTTACGAGCAAATCCCCCGCTTCTTTTTCTATGATTTTTTTAACCGCGCTCTCATCCGTTCCGCTTGGTACAAATACGGCTATGTCACGAAGTGCGAACGGGTATTGGCTTATTGGTTTATATCTTATTAATTTGCTCTCTGTTGTTTCTGAGCTGCCAGAATCTGATTTCACAAACTCGTTATATGCTTTGTCAAGCGTATATTCGTTACCTGTAAGACCTCTAACCTCCACTATTCTTGATCTTGATAAAATTGGAGAAATTTTCAAATCTTTCGACTCTCTTACGGCAACATATATTTCTTCGCTATTCTTTTTAAATACCGTACCTATTTCAAAAATCTTTATTTTATTTAATCCAAGGAGTGGCGCATTATGAATGATGGTAGAAATTATCGAAGTATCGAGTCCATTGATTAAATTATCTCTAAGAAATTTTTTATCTTCCGCAATTGGATTTTTAAGCTCAATCTCGCCCTTATTAACGAAGGTATAAGTCATGACTTCTGAAAATCCCTCTTTTACTAAGGATTCACGTATTTTGTTTGCCTTATCAAATTTTTCATCGTTTATCAGTTTCTTAGTACTTTTAGCTGGTTTTGTGGCTTTGATATTACGGTAACCGTAAATGCGGCCTATTTCTTCTATCAAGTCCTCCTTAATGCCAGAGACAAGAAAACTCCTTGTGGCCATTAAATCAAGACGCTCTTTAGGTACAGTCACCGCAAAGCGTTCTTCCTTATCAAAAATCACCCGGCCATACCCGGTAATGTTTTTAAAACGATCGCTATTCTTAAGTTCTTCAATTATTACTTGCCCTTTGGTTGACGAAGCGTGAATAATCTTACCGTTATCCAAAACAATGCCTACATGACTAACTCCACCCTCTACGGGGGTGCCGGGAAGAAATTCGACAGATTTATATTTCATCACATCATTACTCTCATTATTAGAAAAAACCAAATCGCCGGTTTTAATTTCTCCTCGCTCAATTCTTTCGGAATACACATATTGGTCAACAGATATGCGGGGTAATCCTATTCCAGTATGAGCATAGATATAAGCCACAAATGATGCACAGTCAAAAGAGCTTGGAGCATCGTAGGAAATGCTTGCGCCAAGCTTATACGGCACGCCGACAAATTTCGGAGCAAGTTCAAATACCCGCTTTATCGGATTTATAATTTCAAACGGAAAATGAAGTTGTTTTAAAATTTTTTCTATGTCTTTTTCTTTTAAATTTGTACCTAAAACTTTATTTACCTCGCTTACACTAACTCCTAACCAATAATCATTGCGTTTTCTCGGATAAGCATCACTAATTTCCCCTATTTTCGTATCGGGATTTTTCGCAAGCTCAAGTATCATTTCAATAGCTAGACGCATGCCCTCCTCAGCAAGAACCGGTGAAAGACCGTGCTCAAAGCGGTAAGACGAGTCAGTGCGAATACCAGATTTTTGCGAGGCAATCCGAACTTGAGTCGGATTAAAATTGGCGCTTTCAATCATTATGCTAGTCGTATGCCCGTTTATTTCCGCGACCTTGCCGCCCTTCACTCCGGCAAGAGCAAGCGGCTTTTTCTCGTCGGCGATAATAAGCAGACCATCGTCCAGAGCCAATTCTTTTTCATCAAGCGTAGCCAATCGCTCCCCGGCAACGGCATTGCGCACGATAATATGCGGATTCCCGGCAGTATCCGTTGAAATATTGTCTAAATCAAACGCGTGCAGTGGCTGACCAATTTCCAGCATTACAAAATTGGTCGCGTCCACGACATTATTTATAGAACGCTGACCTAATGTTTCAAGTCGCTTTTTAAGCCACTCTGGCGATTCTTTAACTGTGATATTCTCTATAACTACGCCCATATAACGAGGGCAGAGTTTCGGCTCTGCTATTTCAATAAAAACTTCCTTATCAGAAGTAACGGAGTAATCAATAAACTTTTCAGGATAAATTGGTTTGCCCAAAAGACGCGCCACTTCCCGCGCTATCCCTTTGTGCGAGAGGCAATCATGTGCCCGATTCGGAGTAATTTTCACATCAAGGACATAATCGTCCCCTACTTTCTCTACCGACTCAACTTCAAAAGCATTAAAAATAAGGAGCTCCGCCACTTTTTCCGGGTGGGGTAACGAATATGTTTCCCCGCCATGTTTTTCAGCATGAGAATGCAAATGATGATTGAGCCAAGTGTAGGAGACCTTCATGGATTAAAACTGATTAACTAATCTTAAGTCACCCTGATAGAGCAAGCGAACATCATCAATCCCATATTTAAGCATTGCCAAGCGGTCAATTCCGCCACCAAATGCGAACCCTTGATATTTACGCGGATCAATACCCACACTATTTAAAACATACGGATGCACCATGCCCGCACCCATGATTTCTATATAACCCGATTGCTTGCAAAGAGAGCATCCTTTACCATTGCATTTGAAACAGAAAATATCCACTTCCACTCCCGGTTCCACAAACGGAAAGAAGCTCGGGTGGAATCGTATGTCCGTCTTGGTACCGAAAAATTCGGCGAAAAAAATTTCAAGTGTTCCTTTCAAATCCGAAAGCGTAGTCTTCTCGTCGACCATGAGCCCTTCGATTTGATAAAACTGGGTTTCATGCGTGGCGTCCGTGGCTTCATAGCGGAATACTTTGCCTGGCGCAATGATTTGAATCGGCGGTCTATTCTTTTCCATATACCTCGCCTGTACCGGAGAGGTGTGGGTTCGGAGAAGCTGACCGAGCTTATTTTCCTTGAGCCAGAAGGTATCCCACATGTCGCGCGCCGGATGGTTCGGTGGCAAGTTCAAAACATCAAAATTATAATGTTCCGTTTCAATCTCCGGACCGTCGGCAACCGTAAAACCAAGGTCATTAAAAATCCGCACGATATCATTAATAACGTGCGTTATGGGGTGCAAATGCCCCTTTTCTGTTGGCTTATCCATAAAACCAATTATACAGAAAAAATGAGATAATTGAAGCGTTTTGAGGCCTTAATTCTTTCTAAATTTAGGAGTCACCCAAAAACCTAATCTATACTTGCCCCCCAGCATAAGACGCGTCTGCGCTTCCAGTCCCGGGATGGCGCCAAAGACGGTTATGGTTATCGGAATAAGAAACCATTGAAGCACCATAAATACTTTTTTGCTTTTTTTGTATTCTTTAGGCCTCTCCGGTAAAAACCGTAAAGAAACGACAGCCGAAAAAATAAGCCCGATCATAGCTAAAATCATCAAGTCCCGCGTTATAATCGGAAGGTTGTATGAAAGTATTGTCGTATTGAATTGCCGCCCGCCCAAAACAAGCGGCAGCCACCCCAAGAGAAAGATGAAAATTGGATTCGTGGCAAGTGACCAGAATCCTTCCAGCTGAACGAACGCCAAATTTATCTTTTTCCGTAACGGTATGTTTTTATTTTTTATAAAACTAAAAAGGATGTAAGGAACATTCTCCACTCCCCATGTCCAGCGGCGCTGTTGTTTATAAATATTCTTGACCGTAGCCCAGAATGTCGGCGCCAAATTGGCATCCATGGAAACCGGGTAAGACATCGGCACCACGCGGTAATCGCCGTCATTCGCCATTAAGAGATTCCAGAATATCCGGGAATCCTCGGAAACCATATTCTTCTGCCAATATCCGCCCTCGTATAGCGGTTTAAACGGTATGGAGTGCGACGAGAAAGTAGCCAATCTTTCCGGCCGCTCCTGCTGAATCATCTGCCAGAATGTGCCTGATGTGGCAACCACGCGCGAAAGCGCGGGCGCGGCCCAGATATTATTGTTGTACACCGGAACGGGCTGATACGACGCCTTGTAAGGATGTTCAACCGTCAAAAAGTGCCACGCCAGACAATTGAAATATTCCGGATATACAACCGTATCAATATCAAACGCCGAAACAAGCACGTTTTCGTAAGGTATTTTGCCGGCATCCAGAATTTTCTTCCGCGCTTCTTCGGCGGCATATGAAATATTCGAGCCTTTCCCGGGCATCTCGTCTGGTAAATTATCCGGGTGAACAGTAATAAGAAAATAGCTGAATCTATGAGCATATTTTTCATTCACTCTCCGAGTAATATCCACGGCCTCTTGCCCAGCCCTTTTTTCGGCGGCAAGCACAACCGCGATTTTTTTATGGTCAATGTTTGCCAAGAGAAGCGATGCCACGCTCTTCTCAACAACTTCGTAACCTTCATCATAGAACGGTAAAATAACCATGTGCAGTAGGTGCTCATGGCGCAAATTCGTAAGCCGCTCTCTCCAATTTTGCGAAATATTATATTTCATACGCCTCCAATTTTCACGAAGGTGGATGGAAAGGTAAACCGTCTTCAGGAACCAGTAAAGGTCGAAGATAATGATAAAGAATGCAGCGGCAACCGGGAAAAAGGCGGAAAGGAAAACCGTGGTTAGGATAGTACCCCACGACAAAATACCGGGTAACATTTCAAGCGTCCGGTACAGCGCGCGGTCGCGGCCGGATAATTCCGACGCCCGCCCAATATGGAAATATGGGGATTTTGAGTAATCCATGAATTTTAATACTGGAGCCACCTGTCAGATTCGAACTGACGACATCCACTTTACAAAAGTGGCGCTCTACCAACTGAGCTAAGGTGGCACACATTATAAATTTACAAAAAATCTATTTACCCCTCATTGAATTACTATTTTTTTAATTTTCTCCACATTCTTCCTTTTCCCTTATTAAGATTCCGGAAACTTGGAGTCAAAGCATGGCAATTTGGACACAATAAACGCAAATTCTTTTCTGAATTGTTTTCAGCATCGCCATCTCTATGGTCAACTTCCACGGGTACTGTCTTTGTTATTGAGTGTCTCTTGTTCCATCCACAAAGCGAACATTTCTCACCATGTGTTTCTATTAGAAAGCGTTTCAGATGTTTTGAAATATTTCTTGTGGAGATGCCTCTGTTGCCGCTTGCCAGTCCGCTTTTCCACCTATCTATATATTCTCTATATTGGTACTTCGCTTGGCATTTATTAGAGCAGTAAAAATAAGTGGGTCTCTTCATGGCCCCCTTGCATTCTTTGCATACCTTTGTCTCCATAGTGCAAGTATACCATATGCATGGGTGCAACAGGTATACATAATCATAATAACAAAGTATTATTTTAGGATAATCAAAAAACTATGACCTCTGACCTACAACTTACAACAAAATAGGCTCCAAAACAAACGATATTTGTGTTGGAGATTTTCCTAAACGCTAAAAGCTATGAGCTATTCGTGATAATTATTTTTTTTCTGAATCTCCTCTTTGTGCGCCTGGATGTCTTTCAAAAACACGGATGAACTGCTGCCATGCTTAAGGTAGTGCGGCAAATGCTTCGGCAAGAGTTTCGATATTTTGGACCATTCTTTTCTGGCCGTTTCAAAAATATGGCGGGTAAGAATGTCAAACTGCGAAAGTAAGAATGCCAGAGTGTGGACGGAAAAAATTCTCGCTTTCTTTAAAAATACTTCGGCCGCTCTTTCTATTTGGTCGGCTGAGAAAAAAGTTTCCGGAATTTTTTCACCAGAGACGGAAAGGCGGCCAACCCGTATCTCCCATACGCGGAAAGAGAGCATAACCGCAAGAACCAAAACGGAGAGGATTAGAAAAATCGCGGAAAGCAACATAAGTGTATTTTACACCGAAAATCGCGCAAAGTGGGCAATTTCTATCTTTTCACCGAATTTTTGGATGGCACCGTCAATAAGCCCGGCAATAGTCAGATCCTCATTTTTCACAAATGTTTGGGACATCAGCACGCGCTCTCCGAAATAAGCGTCCAATTTCCCCTGAAGAATTTTCCCGCGAATAGCCGGGTCTTTCTTACCCTGGGAATCAACTTCTTTTTCGAACATTTCGCGCGCGGCGGAAAGAGCCCTAGCCGGAATGTCGTCGGTTTTCAGATATTCCGGATTAGTTGCCGCAATGTGCATGGCGATATCATAGGCGATTTTTTTGAACTCTTCATTTTTGGCCACGAAATCCGTTTCTGAAAGCAGTTCTACCATAGCGCCAATCGTACCGCTCGAGTGTATATAGGCAGCCACGGTGCCAGCACCGAGCGTGCGGCCTGATTTCTTATCTGCAATGTCGCGGCTTTTCTTTTTCAAAATAAGAAGGGCTTTTTCTTTATCCCCTCCCGCCTCAAGAAGCGCCTTCTTGCATTGCATAACAGAAACACCCGTTGCGTTTCTCAGTTCTTTTACCTGATCTGTTGTTACCATATTGAATTAGTTTTTAGAAAATGAAATAAAAAACAAAGAGAAAAACATTCTCTTAATCTCTATTTTGCGATTTCCGCATTTGCCGACTTACCTTCCTTGTACGCTTCGGCTATTTCGCCGACGAAAAACGCTATGCTTGAAACGGAAGCGTCATTCCCGATAATCGGATATGTCACTTGCTTTAAGTCGCAATCGGAATTGGAAAGGCTCACTACCGGAATTTTCATCTTGCGCGCTTCCGCCACGGCAATATTTTCCTTTTTGGAATCCACGACAAAAATCGCGGCGGGCAAATTTTTAAGCGACGAGAGTCCGGAGAAATACTTTTCCAGGCGCGCGATTTCGCGGTCTATCATAAGCCGCTCTTTTTTGGTATATACCTGCGTCGCCCCTTTCTCGCGGTTTTCCAAAAGAGCGGCGAGCTTATCAATGCGCTTTTTTATCTCCGGAAAATTCGTGAGTGTTCCGCCTATCCAGCGTTCAACAACATACGGCTGGCCTAATTCCTCCGCCGTACGCTTAACTATATCGCGCGCCTCCGGCTTGGATCCGATGAAGATTATGGTGCGGCCGGCGGCAGAAAGTGATTTTACGAATTCGCGCGCCTTAGCGGAGAGTTCGTCTATTTTCTCCAAATTCAGAATATCCACCCGATTTTTTGTTCCTAAAACGAATGGTTTCGCGCTCGGATGGCGGCGCGTGCGGGTATAGCCGAAGTGGGCTCCGGCGGTAAGCATTTCGTCAATTTTTGAATTTGTTTTCGTTGCCATATTTATTTAACTAGGTTAATTAATATAGCAAAAAGATGGTCGTTACGCAAACATATCAAGCTTTTTGCATAACGTTGGAGCGAGCCTCCGTTTTTGAAAAGCCTTGCGCAGTCCGTCGGGACGAGCAGAGAAATCCGACAGTCGGCGGATATTCGTGCTTTTCAAAAACGGAGTCGAGAGATTTTCATTCTTCTTCCGTTCCGACAGCGCCGGTCCGTTCAAACTCGGCAAACGCTTCCACAATCGGTCCCAAGTCACCGCTCAAAATCTTAGGCACGTTATGCCACGTCTGCTTGATACGATGGTCGGTAATTCTGTCTTGCGGAATATTATATGTCCTAATTTTCTCCGACCGGTCTCCTGTCCCAATCTGGCTTTTCTTTTTCTCGGCCATTATTTTTGTTTCCTCTTCCTCTTTCTGCAAAGCGAGGCGCGCCGTGAGTATGCTCATCGCTTTTTCCCGATTTTTGGCCTGGCTTCGCTCGCTCGTGGAGCGAACAGCAATGCCGGAGGGCTTGTGAATGAGGCGTACCGCGGTTTCCACTTTATTCACATTCTGTCCGCCGGCGCCGCCGGAGCGGGAAAATTCCATTTCAATGTCCGACGGGCTTATAATGAACTGCTCCGTTTTTCTGATTGGCAAAATGGCGACCGACGCGGTGCTTGTGTGAATCCTTCCCGACTTTTCCGTAGCCGGTATTCGTTGCACGCGATGCACTCCCATTTCATAGCGAAGCGCCTTGTGCGCCCCTTTGCCCATAATTTCGAATGTCACCTCTTTATATCCTCCTTTTTCGCTTTTGGATTCATCGAGTTTCGTTACTTCCCAATTATTCCGCTCAGCGAATTTCGCGTACATTTCCGCAAGTTCGTAGGCGAAAAGAGATGCTTCTTCACCGCCTTGGCCGGCGTGCACTTCAAGGATTACTCCGACCGGTCTTTCTTTCTCTTCCTCTTCGGTGGCAAGGATGTTACTGATCTGCAGTTCAATTGCTTCTTTCTGAATGCGGACGTTTGAAATCTCTCCTTCCCCCATAATAGCCATGCTTGGATCGTTCGCGACCATGGCGCGAACGTCCGCTTCCTCCTTTAAGAGGCGCTCATATTCAGCCGCGAGATACACCGTCCGGTTGTTTTTCTTAAGTTCTTCAATATTCAATTCCATATAAGATTGCGTGTACGTGTTCCAAAAGACAAACGGATTCTTTCCGCTTGTCTTTTGGAGGGAGTTATTTTTTAACGCCCGCTTTCTTTGGCGCTTTTTTGGTCTTTGGCGCTGCTGCTTTTACGGTCTCGTGAGCGGCTTTTCTCTTTTTGAACTTTTCCACGCGGCCGGCAGTGTCCACTATTTTTTCCGTACCGGTATAGAAGGGGTGGCAGGCCGAACAAATTTCCACGTGAATTTCTGGCATGGTTGACGACACTTCATAAGTCGCTCCGCAGGCGCAGGCAGCCTTCACTTTCGGATAATATGCCGGGTGGATATCCTTTTTCATGAGACAAACTCTAACAAACAGCTAGTTTTTTTGCAAGATATTTATTTGTTGTTGATATTTTTCAGCAAGACTATTGGGATCACCGGCATAATAACCCACGATATCTGTTCCGTAGAAACGAAGACTTTTTTTGTTGGCATTGGCACAACCGGCCAGATAACACATTGCCGCCCGAAATTCCGCTTGGTATGTACCCTTCCCTGCGCCGTTATCCTTAAGCAATAATCCTGCCGCCATAAAAGCATCTTTTGGTTCCCATGGATTAGGCGGAGTATTTCCCGTAAGCGCTCCGATGCGATCTTTACCCGAATCGTATTCCCATGGACCGATCCATGAACCGTTCGAATTCTTGCCGCATTTGCCCGTCGTGATATTTATATAGCCGGCAAAACATACCCAAGTGGATGGGATAAATTGCGCTGGGCCCATTGCTCCGCCATAGCCGTACCATGGCTTTTTTGATACGGGCATAGTATCCGGATTCAACCCCAAACTGGCTGTTATTTGCGGGAATATAGGTTGGTCTCTTGTCGGGTGCATATCCACCCGCCAATTTCCGCTTCCCAGATTTTCACCCAAATTAGTTTCTTCGGTAATGATACCCAAAAGAAATGCCGGTCGTACACCCGTTTTTTGAAAAGCCACCGTCGCGTATTCATAGGCCTTCTCAAATGAAATCGCCTTGGAACCCTGAAGGACGAAGAGTTCACTTCTTATGGCGGCGGCATCCTTCTGCCGCGCCGCGAGAATTTTTTGATACTCCGCTTCCTGTCCGCGCGTATCTTTTAATATTTTTGCTTTGTCGGCTTTGTTCTGGACGATGCGCTTTTTCTCAAGCGCTTGAATGGCGCGGAGCTGAACCTCTTCGGTTTTCTTGTCTTCAAGCACTTTCTTTTCTTCCTCGGTCTCTTGTTTATCCGCTTGCACAATGTCGTGCGATTTGATTAAGGCACCTTCTATGGAATTAAATCGGTCAATATCAGAAAAAAATTGGGAAATTGTGGTATCCGAGAGAACAAGTTCCGCAAGCGAAGTATTTTCCATTTGAGCGGTCATTCTAAGAATCTGAGCTAGGGATTCAAGTTCTCTGTTTAATTTTATGCTTAAAACGCCGATAGTTTTCTGCTTGCCGTAGATATCGTTCGTTAAATTCTGAATCGTAATATCCCGCGCTTTGATACTCAAATCTGCTTCTTTGATTTTCGCGTCAAATATGGCTATATCGCGTTCCAGCGAAACCGCCTGCTGCTCTTTGTCCTTTATAATCTGCTGTTGGGCTTCTATCTGCGACTCAAGAATATTTAGTTCACTTTGGAGCTGCGCGCGACGATTGGCTACGTCGCTTGTCGCCTGTTCCGGAGTGGTCGCCTGCGCAAATGCCACAACTGCGGGCAAAATAAAAAAAAACGCGAGTGATACGGATATAATCGGCGTAAAAAGAAAAGGCATGAGTTTTTTCCCCATGCCCCTTATTTTATCACACGAGAAATTACTTTTCTTTCTTTTCTTCCTTCTTTTCTTTTTCCTCGGTGGCGGGCACTGCCGATTCCGCTTCGGCGCCTTCAATTTCCTCCTTTCCGCGCTTCTCCACTTCAATGGCGGACATGTCTATCGCCTCCGGCGGTTTTTCAATCTCTTCTTCTTTCCTGGCTTCCGAAATCAGAGCGACGATATCACTTTCTTTGGTTTTAAGCCTTACCCCGCTTGGTAGAGAAATGTCACCGGCGGTAATGTGACTGTTCAATTCGGCCAAGGCGGAAATGTCCGCTGTGAGCGAATGCGGCAGGTCTTTTGGCAGAGCTTCTATTTCCAGTTCATGCAGGACTTTGACCAGCACTCCGCCCAAGTCATTAACAGCCGGCGAAACACCGATGAATTCAAGCGGTACTTCTACTTCAATCAACTTGTCCTGTTCAACAATATAAAAATCAACGTGAACAGGTTCGTCTTTAACGGGGTCAAATTGCACCTCGTGAATAATAGCGCCAAGTTCCCCTTTGTCGGTTTTTAGGGTTACGATGCTTGATTCTCCGGCTTCCTTCCAGACCTTTTTGAAATCAATAGGATTTAGAGAAACAGGAGTTGATTTTTCCTTGCGGCCGTAAAAAACAGCCGGGAGCTTTCCTTTTTCCCGGAGAATTTTTGGGTTTACTTTTACGTCTCGCGCTTCAGTTTTCAGCTCAAACATGGGTTCTAGTATACGTAAAAGTCGCAAAAAGTCAAAACCCTGTAGTGAGCTTTGCTCTACTACGGGGTAAAGCTTTCTACGAATTGAAAAAATTATTGGGTTGTTGTGGTTGCTTCTTCCAGCACTATTACAGCGGTAGCCGGCGCGGCCAGTTGTCCTCTATTATTTTCTATCGTACCCCCAAGCATCGTTACTAATTTGGCGCGAAATGAAGTCTCGGTCCCGGTAATCGCCCCCTTAAATCCCAATTGCGAAATATGGCCGGAATAAGAATAGATACCGAATGACATGGCAAATGCTAAAGCCAATGTGGCAAATTTATTAGCCCACTGCGCGCTCCACAAAACCGGCAATATGGGAACATACGGAGAAATGGTTTTTTGCGATGCCTCATCCGCTCTCACCGCGCCTTTTTTCTTCAATTCCGGGAAAAGCGGCTTTACTTTTTCGGTGTCCTCAAATACATCCTTGGGTATCAATTCAGCAA
Source organism: uncultured Candidatus Saccharibacteria bacterium (assembly GCA_964366065.1). Classification (GTDB taxonomy): domain Bacteria; phylum Patescibacteriota; class Minisyncoccia; order Phycocordibacterales; family VMEP01; genus JBAZYZ01. The sequence continues at coordinate 13,957 of CAYISF010000008.1, forward strand.
GATTTACCTTAGCCCCCGCCGGTACCGGCCGCTCCTTTGGTAAGATTAAATTGTCCCACTCATCCATTTTTGTGTATTAGTATTTTTCTAAATTCTAAATCCTAAATTCTATATTCTAGTCCTTAACTGGATTTAGCGGCTCTCCTCCTTCCAAAACGGCAATTATGTTTAAAGCGGCAACTTCGGCCATGGCGGAACGGGCATTAAAGGTCGCCGAAGCGATGTGCGGCGTTATAATTATATTTTGGAGTTCAGCCATTCCCAGTGCCATCTTCGGTTCATTTTCAAATACGTCAATGGCCGCGCCCAAGATTACGCCACCCTTCAAAGCCTCTACCAGCGCCGCCTCGTCAATAACCGGCCCACGCGAGGTGTTCACCAAAAGCGCCGTGTGCTTCATTATTTCAAGCCGTTCCTTGTTTATAAGATGCTGCGTTGTGGGAAGCAGCGGTACATGTATGGAAACGATATCCGCCTCGCGTAAAACTTCTTCCGCCGACGCGCGAAATTTGGCGCCGTAATCGTCTTCAAGCTTTTGATTGCGAACCACATCGTAGTAAATGACATTCATACCAAAACCCTCGTGTGCCATGTGTGCTACCCTGCTCCCGATACGTCCGGTTCCCAAGATGCCGAGGGTCTTTCCTTTTATGTCCGTACCCAAAAGTAAAAGTGGCGCCCATCCGACATATTTCCCCGCGCGCATAAAACGGTCTCCTTCCGCGATGCGCGAAGCCAAAGAAAGAATAAGCGCGAAGGTATGTTCAGCCACGGTTTCGGTCAGCACATCCGGTGTATTTGTTACTATCACCCCCCTTTCCTTTGCCGCGCTTACATCAATATTATTAAAGCCGACGGCATAATTGGCGAATATTTTTGCGTTCGGCGCGGCCGCCAATACTTCGTCGTCAATCGTATCGGTGAGAAGCGGCAAAACGGCATCGTATGATTTTGCTTTTAGCGCGCTTACAAGTTCGTCTTTGGTAAGAACGCCATCCTTCTCACTCACGTCTACTTCATATCCTTTACCGCGGAGCATTTCCTCGGCAACCGGCGGAAGTTTTCTGGTTATGTAAATCTTTTTTGCCATTGATTTTTATAAATTACAGATTATTAAATAGCCGCAAGCGCTTTTCAACAACAATGGCCATTTCCCTCACTGGCTCTTTCATAAACTTATACGGCGCTATTTCATCGGGATTCTCCTGCAGCGATTTGCGAAGTGCGTTCCGATAAGCCAGACGAAGCTCGGTATTAATGTGCGCGATGGAAATGCCGGCAGCAATTGCTTTCTTGAAATCATCATCGCTTGTTCCGCTCCCGCCGTGAAGGACGAGTGGAACGCCACAAGCTTCGCGTATTTTCCCCACCAAATCGGGGTGAAGCGCCGGTTCCCCGCCTCCGCGGAGCATGCCGTGAATATTCCCTACTGCGGGCGCGAACAAATCTACACCCGTCGCTTCCACGAAATTTTTGGCTTCTTCCGGAGTGGTCAGATTGGTTAAAGAAACTCCTTCGGGAACAGCGTCAAGAATTTTTGACGACTGGCCGACATATCCCAGCTCCGCCTCAACGATAATTTCCGGATTAACGCCCCGTGCGTATTCCACGCACCGTTTTGTTGTCGTTATATTTTCTTCCGTGGAAAGTTTCGCGCCGTCAAAAATAACCGCGTCAAATTGGGTATCAACCGCTTCTTTTACCCGCTCAAAAGAATACGAGTGGTCGGCGTTGAGATATATCGGATAATCAAATTTTTCCCGCGCGCTCTTGACCAAGGCAACGGCTTGTTCCACCCCTATAAAATCACGCTCCCCTTCCGACACGCCGATAATGACCGGCACGTTTAAAGCGCGCGCCGCCGTCACAACCGCCCAAAAACCTTCCGAGTCGGAAATATTAAAATGCCCGATAGCTACCTTGTTTTTCTCGGCTTCTTTAATAGCGTCCCGTAAGCTGTGCATTACCGAATATTTTAGCACGAAAGGTATGTTAAAATGAAAGCAAATGGGGAAGAACAATGATTTTGTCGCCATCGGCGATACTACCACCGATGCTTTTATACGCCTCAAGGATGCCGAGGTGCATTGCGATATAAACAAAGAGAAGTGCCAAATTTGCCTGTCTTTCAAAGACAAAGTCCCGTACGAATTCGTGAAAGTGGTGAGAGCCGTTGGCAATGCCGCGAACGCGGCGGTGACGGCGGCGCGGCTGGGCTTGTCTTCTTCGTTCGTTACCAATATAGGCGATGACCAGAACGGCAAAGAGTGCCTTGAAACCCTTGAACACGAAGGCGTGGCTACCGATTTCGTAAAAGTGAACGAGGGCGTGGCGACAAATTACCACTATGTTTTGTGGTACGGAGATGACCGCACTATTTTAATCAAGCACGAAACTTTCGCCTACGAAATGCCGGATATAGGCGAACCTAAATGGGTTTACCTTTCTTCGGCGGCGGAAAACTCTTTGGCTTTCCACGACGCGCTCGCGGCATATCTGGACAACCACCCAAAAATAAATCTGGCATTCCAGCCGGGCACTTATCAAATAAAGTTTGGGCTCAAAAAGCTGGTGGCTATTTATAAACGGACAAAAGTTTTCCTCTGCAACAAAGAGGAAGCGCGGAGAATTCTGGAGTCAAAAGAAGAAGATGTTAAAAAACTTCTCTCTGGCATTGGCGCTTTGGGCCCAAAAATTGTCGTTATAACCGACGGACCAGATGGCGTGTATATGTTAAATGACGGCGTGGCGTGGTTCATCCCAGAGTTCCCCGATGAAAAACCGCCCTACGAACGCACCGGCGCCGGCGACGCTTTTTCTTCCACATTCGTTTCCGCTCTCGCTTTAGGATTAGAACCGACGGAGGCGCTACGCTATGGAACGGTCAATTCCATGAATGTAGTGCAATACATCGGCGCGCAGGAAGGTCTTCTCTCCCGCCCAAAAATTGAAGAGTATCTGGTAAAGTCGCCCGACTACAAGGCGAAGAAAATCTAATATTTTATCAAGTCCACACCTTGATATTTTTCTCTGCTACCAAAGTTTTCTCCATGTCAAGGCGACGCCTTGACATGGAGAGTTACCAAAGTTTTCGGACTTTTTCTTTTATCTGAGAAATACCCATGCCATAGTGTTCAATCAATTCTTCCGGCTTGCCCGATTGTCCAAATAAATCTTTTACGCCAATCATACGGATAAGCGCCGGGTATTCGCCTGACAAAACTTCCGCGACCGCGCTGCCCATTCCGCCTGAGATTTGATGTTCTTCCACCGTCACGATGCGGCCGTTTTCTTTGGCAAACGCGACAATCGCCTCTTTATCAATCGGTTTAATGGTTGAAAGATTCATTACCGTCACGCCAATTCCTTCCGCTTCTAATTCCTTAGCCGCGCGAATGGCTTTATACACCAAAGCCCCGCAAGCGATAATCCCCGCCTTTTTACCAAGGGGAGTCCTTGGCGAAATTGGCCTATATAATACTTGGGCTTTGCCGATTTCAAATGGTGTACTTTCGGTCGTTATGATTGGTGTCTTTTCGCGCGCCAGGCGGATATAAACAGGTCCGTTCATTTTGGCCGCGGCCAGCGTGGCTTTCTTGGCTTGAGTGGCATCGCACGGCGTAAGCACGGTCATCCGCGGAATAACCCGCGTGATGGCGATGTCTTCAATGGCCTGATGCGTCCCGCCGTCGGGACCGACAGAAACTCCGGCGTGCGAGCCGGCGATTTTAACATTGCTGTTGTTGTAACAAATAGTGGTGCGAATCTGTTCCCAATTCCGGCCGGGAGAAAACATGGCGTAGGAAGAAATAAAAGGAATTTTCCCCATAGCCGCCATGCCGGAAGCCACCGTGGCCAGATTCTGCTCGGCCACGCCGATCTCTATGAATCGGTTCGGAAATTTATTCTTGAAAAGGTGCATTTGCGTAGATTCGGTCAAATCGGCGCAAAGCCCGACCACGCGTTCGTCCAACTCGCCCGCGGCAAGCAATCCCTCGCCGAAACCTTTGCGTATCGGCGCCTGCTCCACATCTTTATCAAAAAGTTTTGGATTCAACTTGATTTCCATATTACTGATGTTCACTTGTGATTCTTCCCATAAGCGTTTTTAGTTCTTTTATAGCTTTCTCCCCCTCTTCTTTAGTGGGCGGTTTGCCGTGCCATTTGAAATCGCGTTCAAACATATGTACGTCT
>CAYISF010000009.1:0-7908 GCA_964366065.1 uncultured Candidatus Saccharibacteria bacterium
TGCGCGGCGAGGGCAGAATTCCGTTCGAGCTATTTCTAGAATACACCGTAATGAGCCGCTCGGATATCAATAAGATATCCTCGCGACTCATTACGGAGACGGTGGGATTCGAACCCACGAGGGTTATTAAACCCTACCTCGTTAGCAGTGAGGCGCTTTCGACCACTCAGCCACGTCTCCAATATGAGAAAACTTAACACATTTTTCTGCGCACGGCTAATGTGCCACCACAACCGCTAAAATCTTTTTCGCTCCTGCTTTTTTCAAGACGCCGCGCGCCTCGGCCAGTGTCGCGCCGGTAGTAACGATATCGTCCAGGAGAATAATGTTTCGTCCGCGTATAGTTTCTGGATTTTTAACCGAAAACGACCCGCGCAGATTTTTCAGCCGTTCCCGCTTGCTCGTGGTTTTCACCTGCGACGGCGTATCTTTGATTTTTACCAGAATATCCGTAGCAAGGGTAAGCGCGAACTCGCCCGTTTGGAGGACGAGTTCGCGCGCCATAAGCTCGGCTTGGTTGTATCCGCGCTCACGGAAGCGGCGCGCAGATATCGGAATGGGAACAAGAAGCGGTTCCGTAAAATTTTTCGTCAATCGCCATTCCGCCAGCTCTTCGGGGAGAATATCGGCCATAAGGCCGGCGAATATTTTGGCCAGCGCCCGCTTATTCCTATATTTGAAAAGCCACAACGCCCTCTTTACCCGCCGGTCGCCGTAATCCAAAATGACGAGCGTGTTTTGGTCGGGAGAAAATCCCCGAGGGAGCGCGTGGGCGCAAGCGGCGCACAGCGTCTCGTCGCTTTTGCCGCAGACAAGGCAGCTTTCGGGAAATAAAAGGTCCAAAATAATTCTAAAGGAGTTCATTGGAGAATGGAAATTTGAGGTTGGAGGATGGAAATTGAAACATTGATTTAATCTAACTTCTAACTTCTAACTTCTGTTGTGATATACTTTAACTATATTATATATGGAAGCATTCACTAAATTCCTGGCCAAACTGGGCCTCGGTCCCGACTTTTTCAGTTCGCTTTTCAAAAAAGAACAGAGCGTTCTCGGCGTGGATATCGGGTCGTCATTCATTAAGGTTGTTCAGTTGAAAAGAAAAGGCGGGCGGGCGGTGCTTGAGACCTACGGCGAGCTCGCTCTCGGCCCCTTGGCGGGGCTTGAAGTCGGCCGCATGACCAATTTGCCCGATGATAAGCTTGCGCAGGCGCTGGCCGACATCATCCGCGAAGCCAATGTGACGACGCAATCGTCCGGGTTTTCCATTCCACTTGCCGCCAGCTTGGTTTCGTTCGTGGAAATGCCGTTTTTGGCCGAGAAGCAACTGGCCGAGATGATTCCGCTTGAGGCGCGGAAATATATTCCCGTACCGATAAACGAAGTGACGCTTGATTGGTGGATTGTGCCGAAAACGGAAATGTACGAGGAGGATAAAATTGAAGACGACGCCGGAGGGAACGAGTCAAAACCCAGACAACAGCAAAAAGTTGATGTGCTCATCGCCGCCATTCACAACGCGACTTTGGAAAAATACAACCAAATCATTAAAAAGACGGGATTGACCGTCAGCTTTTTTGAAATAGAGGTTTTCAGCACCATTCGCTCCACGTTCAGCCACGAGATGGCTCCGGTTATGATTTTTGACATGGGAGCCGGCATGACCAAGCTGTCCATCGTTGAGAAAGGGATTATGCACAGTGTGCATATTGTTTCCCGCGGGTCGCAGGAAATAACCCTGAACATTTCAAGTTCTCTCGGTGTTTCCATAGGGAAGGCGGAGGAAATGAAGCGGGAAATGGGACTTCTGGGAGAAACGGAAGACGGCCGGACCATCGCGGAAATAACCCGCACCAACCTTGACTATGTATTTTCAGAGGCAAATAGGGTATTATTAAATTACGAACGAAAACAAGGCAAGACAATCAGCAAAATAATTTTGACCGGTGGTGGCGTACTTTTGAAAGGTTTCCTTCCCGAAGCCGCAAAAAACTTGGAATCACAGGTGATGCTCGGTGATCCGTTCGCAAAAGTTGAGGCCCCGGCATTTTTGACGGATGTTTTGCGCGAAGCGGGACCGGAATTCGCGGTAGCAATCGGGATAGCGCTTCGCAAGCTGCAAGAACTCGGGTAAATAACCGACGACTAACGACCAACAACCTACAATAGAATACACTCAGAACAAAAAAATATTTTAAATTATTGTAAGTCGTAAGTTGTTGGCTGTAAGTCAATCAGATGGATCCCGTTAGAGGCCGCGGTCGCAGTATAAAAGAGGAGCTAAAGTGAAATTATGGAAAATAGTTTGACAATTTACAAATATCAATTAAGCGGGAGCGGGCTGACCGCGACCTGCCTCTAAACGGGATGGACCCTGTTTCTCAAAATCAAACGTCATTCATTCCCCGGAAAACTCTCGGGCGTGAATCTTCTATCCGCGAAAAACCAGTCAGCATTTTCCTGGTTATCGCTACTTTTGTTTTTATTGTCGCCCTTCTCGGCTCCAGCGGCGTTTTTTTATATAAATACATATTGACGCAGAACATAGCGTCATCAGGAAAATATTTGGACCAGCGGAAAGCGGCGCTTGAACCGGCGACCATTAATGACCTTATACGAACCGACAAACGTCTTCGCGTGGCAAACCAACTTTTGGGCGGCCATATTGTCACGACGCCAGTTTTTATTTTACTGGAGGATTTAACTCTTCAGACCGTCCGTTTTACGCGGTTTGAATATATAAACGTCAACAGCAGCGGACCCCCAACCGTGAAAGTTTCGGGGCAGGCCAGGAGTTACGGTTCCGTAGCGCTTCAAGCGGATCTTTTAAACGGCAATAAGCAATTCATAAAGAGCGCCGTTTTTTCAAACTTGAACTTGGATGATAAGGGCAATGTCACGTTTGACGCGATGATAACTCTTGACCCCGACCTTACAAATTACAAAAAAGCGCTGGCGCGAACCGCCACGGCGGAAAATCAATAATCCATTATGTTCCAATTTCTTTTACCAGTTTTCATGATTATAGCCTCCGTCGGCATGTATTTCGGTTTCATTGACCCTGCTTATAAGGACGTGCAGGCGCTTCAAGACCAGAAGCAGTCCTTTGATGCGGCGGTAAATAACGCCAATCAATTGACCGAGAAGCGAAACGAGCTTGTTGCCAAAATGAACTCTTTTTCCGCCGATGATATGCTTCGTCTAAGCAAACTAGTCCCCGATTATGTGGACAATGTCCGGCTAATCATGGAAGTTGACCGCATAGCGCTTAAGTACGGCATGTCTCTTCGTGAAGTGCAGGTACTAGGAGTTAGTTCGGCCCAAATAAAAGCTTCTTCCGGCGCTATCGGCGTTGTTTCTAAAGATTACGACGATGTCATTCTGTCGTTTTCGGTATCCAGTACGTACCCGGTGTTCAAAAAATTCTTAAATGAACTCGAGAATAATCTGCGGATTACGGACGTAGACAGAGTAATGTTCAGTATCTCCCAAAATGCGCGTGCCGATGATGTTTATTCATTTAGCATGTCACTTAGGACTTATTGGCTGAAGTAATATGTCGAATATCCGAAAAATTGTCATAATTGTTGCTATCTTCGCCGCACTCTTTTTCGTGTATCGTTATTTCTTTGTGTCAAAACCGACCCCGGCGCTTGAAGTGAGCGGTGTCTCGGCTTCCGGCAATGCGCAGGCCGGCAAGGACTTTTTAGTCGCCCTCATCAATCTTGAACACATTAATCTGGATGCCGGCGCGGCTGTTTTGACCGATCAGGCATTCGCGCGTTTAGAGGATATGAGTGTCTCTTTGCCCAACGAAGAACACGGTCGTCCCAATCCGTTCAATCCAATCGGCATTGACACCGGCGCGATTGCTACTACGACCGGTAGCCAGTCCAGTCAATAATAATTTTTTTCGTCATAATTCTCCTTGTCCCGCTAGAGATTACTCAATTATGTTATAGAGTTAGGCGCAAAAAATGACTATATTTAAAAATGTCACATTTACCAGAACAACTACGGAAGCGTTGCCCACCTGCCCGTGCGTGTTCGTACGCAGACAGGTGAACGCTTTCTATCTCTAACGGGATGAGTTTTTTAGAGCGACTTGCCGACGAGGGTCTCATTAAAAAAGGGGAGATTAATGAGATTGAAGCGGAAATTAAGGAAAAAGGTCTTGACGTGGACGATTTGCTTGCCGCGCGCGGCATTGACGAAGAGAAGATGCTCAAACTTAAGTCATCTTATCTTCGTGTCCCTTCGCTGTCTGTTGACCCGAAAAAGGTTACTTTTGACATACTGAAATATATTCCCGAAGAGTCGGCCTCGTTCTACAAATTCGTGCCGATAGGCGTGAAAGACGGGGTTCTCGAGGTCGGTCTTGTTGATCCGGACAATATTGACGCCCGCGATGCCCTCCAGTTCATTTCTTCAAAAATAGGATTTCCGTTCAAGATATTTCTCATCTCCAAAAAGAATTTCAAGGAGGTTCTTCAAAATTATCAGGGGTTGACCGGGGAGGTGACACAGGCTTTGGGAGAACTTGACGTTGGCGGCGCGGACATTGATTTTGACAAGACGGAGCCGGACAACGAAAAGATAGACCCAAGGAAGATTATTGAGGACGCCCCGGTGACGAAGATTGTCGCTGTTATCATTCGTCACGCGACCGAAGGCAACGCTTCCGACATTCATATTGAAAACACCGGAGAGAAGGTCAAAGTAAGGTTCCGCGTGGACGGCATTCTCCATACCAGCTTATTTTTGCCGATAGCGGTGTACAGCGCCGTAGTCGCGCGCATAAAAATTCTCGCCAATCTTAAGCTTGATGAAAAAAGGAAACCTCAAGACGGCCGCTTCTCGGCGCGTGTGGACGGGCACAAAATTGACATCCGAGTATCCACATTTCCTTCATATCATGGCGAAAAAGTGGAAATGCGTATTCTGGACGCCGATCGCGGTATCAAGACACTGGATGAACTTGGACTGACGCCGAAAAATTTGCTGGCAATCCGCGCGGCTATCCGCCGCCCTTACGGAATCGTTCTAATTAGCGGCCCGACCGGTTCCGGCAAGACCACCACGCTCTATGCCATGCTAAACGAGATTGACCGCGAAGTAAAAAATGTCGTTTCGCTTGAGGACCCGATAGAATACAGTATTTCCGGAATGAGCCAGTCCCAAATCGTGCCGGAAATCGGCTATACGTTCGCGACCGGACTCCGCTCTATTCTAAGACAAGACCCGGATGTCATCATGGTCGGTGAAATTCGCGACCGTGAGACAGCCCAACTCGCCATACAGTCCGCCCTTACCGGACACCTGGTGCTTTCCACTATCCACACCAATAATGCCGTCGGCGTCATCCCGCGCCTTATAGATATGGGAGTTGATCCATATTTGATTGCTCCTACTTTGATTCTCACGATGGCCCAGCGTTTGGTCCGCGTAATCTGCCCGTCATCAAAGAAACCGGTGCCAATAGAAGGAAGCATCAAGATAATGCTGGATAAAGAATTTGCCGATCTTCCGCCGGAATATCACAAGGAAATTGAGGAAGCTATCACAAAAAGCGGAAATCTGTACGAATCGGAACCCTCGGCGGACTGCCCTTCGGGTACCCGTGGCCGCGTCGCGGTTATGGAAACGATTCCTATGGATAAGGATATTGAAACCCTTATTTTAAAGAACGCTTCCGAATTGGACATTTCCCGCCTTGTGCGCCAAAAAGGCATGCTTACCATGAAAGAGGACGCGATTTTGAAGAGCGTGCGCGGCGAGGTTCCTTTCCAGGAGGTAAATATGCTCTAGGTTTATGATAAGGGGATTTTTGCTCAATATTCCGTGGAGCTTCATGGCGAATTATAGTATACTGAAGTCATAAATTACTTCTGTTATGCCGCAAGCGAATAAAACAAAAATACTTATTGTTGATGACGATAATTTTTTGCTTGACATGTACGCGCTTAAATTCACCGAGAGCGGATTTGAAGTTATTCCGTCACCGGGGAGCGAGGATGCTCTCGGTAAAATCCGCGGTGGCATAGAACCGGATATCATGCTTCTTGATGTCGTAATGCCGAAGATGGACGGATTCGAACTTATGCAGGTTTTGAATAAGGAAAAATTATGCAAAAACGCGATTAAGGTTGTTCTTTCCAATCGCGGCCAGTCATCGGATATTGAGACAGGGAACACTCTGGGCGCGGCGGGGTATATCGTGAAGGCCTCGGCCACGCCGTCGGAAGTGGTCAGCAAGGTTAAGAATATCGTCTCAGGCATAAATAAAAAATAATGGCTTTGCCCGCGGTTTTATTTTAAAAATTTTTTAAAATAAAACCGCGGCGACAAAACATTACCCCTCCCCAGTTTTACTGATTAGGATAAATGGTAAAATAAAGGAAGGAGTTTATCCGTAAGATTTTAGTGGAAATAAAAAATAATGTGTGAAACTGGGGAGGGGTGGCGATTTTTATAGTCGCTTCACTCCTTAAAAATCAGCCATGGACGATTACAAGCGCGAACTAGAAGAACTGATACTGTCCGTCATTCACGAGAACGGTTCGGATATCCATATTTCAACCGGGCGCCATCCGGCTATCCGCGTTTCAGGAGACCTGATTTATCTGGTGAAGCGGGACATCGTGACCAAAGAATCATCGCGCGGATTTTTGGAAGTGCTTTTGGATAAAGCGCAGATAGGGCGTTTTCTGGCAAATCAGGAAATTGATTTCGCCTACGATTACAAGGGGACGGCTCGCCTAAGGGGGAATGCTTATTTCCACCGCGGGGCGATTGGCATAGCACTCCGCCTTATTCCCAAAGTGAAGACCCTTGAAGAGTTAAATCTCCCGCCGGTTTTGGCGAACTTCGCCCGCAAGAAGCAGGGATTTTTTCTGGTGGTCGGCCCCGTCGGGCAAGGCAAATCAACGACGCTTGCCGCGCTTATTAATCTCATCAATAACGAGCGGACCGAACACATTATTACCATTGAAGATCCGATAGAGTACGAATACGAGCAGAATCGTTCCATCATCGACCAGCGCGAAGTCGGCATAGATACGCGCGATTTTCAAACAGCTCTTAAGTCGGCGTTCCGCGAGGACGTAAATGTCATCATGGTCGGGGAAATGCGCAATCCCGAGACCATTGCTACCGCCGTGACGGCTGCCGAAACCGGCCACTTGGTGTTTTCCACTCTTCACACCAACAATGCTTCGCAGACAATTGACCGTATAATTGATTCTTTCCCGGGGACGCAACAGGACCAGATTCGGGCGCAGCTTTCCGGCAGCTTGCTCGGCGTTTTCTCTCAGCGGCTTATCCCGCGCATCTCCGGAGGCGTTATTCCGTCGTACGAGCTCCTGATAAACAATAACGCCGTATCCAACCTGATTCGCGAGAAGAGAACGCATGAAGTTGACGTGGTCATTGAGACGAGTTCGGAATTGGGCATGGTTGACATGAATCGTTCACTTCTCGCGCTCATTGAAAAAGGGGAAATTAGCGTGGAGAATGCTTACTTCCACTCGCTCAATCCGAAGGGCCTTGAGCGGATGTTAAAATAAAATAACGAACGTAGTGAGTATATTTTATTTAAGCCAGCCCTAATTTTACGGAAATAAAAGAAAATGAGATTATGGAAAATTTAATCACAACAGGCCATAAAAAGAAATTAAAGACCTCGGTGAAATTAGGGCTGGATCATGATTTTAATAGTCGCTTCACTCTTTAAAAATCAGCCATGATTTTTTCATATAAAGCGATAGACGATAAAGGCGAAGAAAAGGAAGGCACTATAGATGCCATGAACAACGACCTGGCCGTGGGGGGGGGCGGGCGGCCCCCGCGCGGCGGCGTTGGCAGGAATGTGGAGAGTGGAGAAACTGATTTATATGGTGTCGGGGGTCG
>CAYISF010000009.1:7918-16984 GCA_964366065.1 uncultured Candidatus Saccharibacteria bacterium
TATCTTTATCTGAATTTATCCCTTCTAAAAAAATCGCGGCGCTCCCGCGCCGCGGACTGGTTATCGTTTCCATAAAGGGTCAGGAACAAAAAGGATTTTCCGCTTTGGCCGGAATGTCTCTTTTCCGCCGCGTTTCGTTAAAGGATATAGTTATTTTGTCACGCCAAATTGCCACCCTCTTTGAAGCGCAGGTATCGGCGCTTAAAACCTTCAAGATGCTCGCTTCGGAAACGGAGAACCCGCTTCTTCGGGAGAAATTAACCATTCTTTCCGACGATGTGCAGGGCGGCCTTTCTATTTCGGCCGCCATGGCGAAACACCCCGAGGTTTTTTCAGATTTCTACGTCAATATGGTGACGGCGGGCGAGGAATCCGGCAAGCTTTCGCAGACCTTTAATTATCTGGCCGATTATCTGGACAGATACTACGAACTTAATTCCAGAACCAAGAATGCGCTCATTTATCCGGCATTCGTGGTCGGCACCTTTATTTTAGTGATGACTCTGATGATGACCGTGGTTATTCCGAAACTCTCCGATATTTTAAAAGACACCGGACAAGCCCCTCCCATATACACCCAGGTGGTTATCGGCATCAGTAATTTTTTGGTCACCTATGGTCCGTTTCTCTTGATTATTCTGGTTTTGGCGGGAATCTATTTTTGGCGGACCCAATATACGAAAGGAGGCAGAGAGTATATAGACAAACTTAAGATAACGGTGCCGTTCGTAAAGGAACTTTATATCAAACTCTATCTTGCCCGTATTGCGGACAATACTGACACAATGCTCACTGCCGGTATTTCCGCCGTGCGTGCGATGGAGATAAGCTCGGTGGTGGTGGGAAACAAAATTTTTGAGGAAATACTGAAGCAAGCGGCAGAAGATGTGAAGGGAGGGGTGTCTTTGTCCGACGCTCTCTATAAGCACGAGGAAATTCCGAACATCATGATTCAGATGATTAAAGTCGGCGAAGAGACAGGCGAACTTGCGTTTATCATGCGGACGGTGGCGCGCTTTTATAAGCGCGAGGTTGATAACGCGCTGGATACGCTGGTCGGACTGATAGAGCCGATTATGATTGTTATGCTGGGCGGGGGAGTGGCGATTCTTCTCGCCTCTATTCTTATTCCGATTTACAATATAGCTTCGACTGGATTCTAGTGAAAAACAACGATCCGACCTCGGGGCGGGGAGTATGTTTTTCCTAACCCCAGCCCCAATTTTGCGTCTAGCGAGACATGCGAAGCGCGAGTGGCGAATAGCCACTTACGGTTCGGGGCACAGCGCTTCGCCCATAAAGGGAACTGCCTATTCGGCAGACGCACTGCGCAGAACAGTTGGGGGCAAAATTGGAGCGGGGTACTCAATTTTGCAGCTACTCGCCGTTTACAACGGTTCGTAGGCAAAATTAGCATTTATCCACACACCTCATATGCGAGAACTGGCGCCGTGGTATAATAAAGGAGATTAAAAATATTTAGATATTCCTATGATAAAAACACGAAATCAAGGGTTTACCCTTATTGAACTTTTAGTCGTCATCGCCATCATCGGTTTGCTTTCCACCATCGTCGTGGCCTCCCTCTCTACCGTCCGCAAGAAGGCCCGTGATGCCAAGCGTGTGGCGGATACTAAATCCCTTGAGTTAGCCATGGAGGTCTTTTTTGACACCAATCGGCGCTATCCGGACGCAACGGAAGTTGGAACCGGCGGTACGGTGCCGCTTGTACCGACTTACATTTCAGCACTGGCAAAAGATCCTCTAGGTTCCAACTATAAATATGTGGCCTGCGGTACGGCTGGCGCCGCTTCCGGTTTCCACTTGGGCGCGTCGCTTGAAGATGTTGCCAATCAGGCGCTCGGAACTGATTCGGATTTTTATAACACCACGACCTGCGCGGCTGATTTCCGCGGACTTAGTACGAATGCTCCGTCTACTGTTAGCACGGATTACGCGTGCAGTTCGGCAGCAGATGGTGTGGCTTACGGCAGTCCTGGAGCTACGGAAACCTGTTACGATATTAAACGATAGGAACTTTTTATAGGAAAAGCCCCTCCGCCTAAGGCGGAGGGGCTTTTCCTATGTTAGAATATTAGCAATGGTCGGGCTTGTATTACTTCTTGCTTTTATTTTTGGCGCCGTCATCGGAAGTTTTTTGAACGTGTTTATCTTCCGCTACAATACGGGAAAAAATGTCGGCGGCCGTTCAAAATGTCTTCATTGCGGAGCGACGCTTTCCTGGCGGGAACTCATCCCTCTTGTAAGTTTTATAGTTCAGGGCGGACGGTGCCGTAGTTGCGGCGCTGCCATATCGCGGCAGTACCCGATAGTAGAATTTATTACCGGTATTGTTTTTTTGGCTGTGGCGTATAAAGAATTAATTGTGCCTGTGGGCGGCCTTGTTCAGAGTTTTCAATTTTCATCCTATATTCTTTATTCTTTATTCTATATTCTTGCATTCTGCCTTCTCATTGCCATCACCGCGTATGACATCCGGCACAAAATAATTCCGAACGGTCCCGTTTGGGCTCTCACTTTTATTTCTTTGGTAAAAGTGTTTACCCCGCTTGCGTTCGGTTCTACTTTCTTGTATTCGGATATTTTGGCCGGACCTTTTCTCGCATTACCTTTTGCTCTCATATGGATTCTTTCCGGCGGACGGGCTATGGGGCTGGGCGATGCGAAACTTGCGCTTGGTTTGGGATGGATGCTAGGCCTTTCAAATGGCGTTTCCGCCCTTCTTCTCTCTTTTTGGATAGGAGGCGCAGTCGGTGTTTATTTGCTGCTTCGCCATAGGACTCGGTTTACCATGAAGAGTGAATTGCCATTCGCCCCGTTTCTTGCCCTCTCCGCATTTTTGGCATTTTTGTTTAACTTTGATTTTTTCGGGTTAACGAATTTCTTTTCGTAAAAAATGACATTACTTACTTTTCTTAAGACTAAAAATTTACCCGCCAAAATTTTTGTCGAACAAAAACTTAGGCGGGCGAGAAAACTAAAAACCAACCAAGGATTCACGATTATTGAAATGGTCGTGGTAGTCGGCATCTTTGCCTTACTCTCCGGCGTTATTTTTTCAGGTTTTAACGATTTCAGCGTCAAAGCATCCTTGGACAACCTGACTCATCAGGTGGCGCTTATCATTCGCGAAGCTCAAGTATATGGCATCAGTGTTTCTCAATCATCTCCCCAGCAGTTCAAGGGTTATGGCGCTTATTTTTCCGTGGAGACGCCGGGCAATCAGAAGAACTTTTTCCTTTTCAATGATAAGAATCAGAATGAGACGTATGATTCTGGGGTTGGAAGTCCTTGTGACGGGTCGGATGAATGTATTGAGAAAGTTTCCATAAAAACCGGTGATATGGTTGAAAAGATACGGGCGCGGGAAAAGACAGACATTCTAAACACCCTTTCGCTAAAAGAAGTGCACATTGTTTTTACCCGCCCGAATCCGGACGCGAACATTTTAGGGATTGACTTGAGTAATAACCAGTTTGATAATCTCGCGGATGTGGAAATTTATCTTATCTCGCCGCGCGGGGCGGAAAAGAGGGTGGTGGTGTGGTCGACTGGGCAGATCGCGGTGGAATAAAAAACGTAAAATGTAAAACTTAAAGCGTAAAATATGAAATTCAAAAAGATGAAGAATTTTCTCTCGACTTTCGACTTTCGACTTTCGACTACTGGCGGTTATTCTTTGGTAGAAATGCTGGTCGCGGTGGCTATTTTTACCATCGTGGCCATGGTTTCCATCTCTGCCCTCATTTCCATTAATGATGCCAACAAAAAAGCCCAGACCATGAGGGCAATCATTGATAACCTGAATTTCGCCACGGAAAATATGGCAAGGAATCTCCGTGTCGGAACAACCTACCATTGTGACTACACCAATCTTTTGGCCCCCTTAAGCCAACCGCTTGATTGCGCCTCATCCGGCGCGGGGAGCATTGCCTTCGAAGCATATAATGGCGACTCGGCGAATCCAAACGACCAGGTGGTGTATTCACTGAACTCAAACGGCCAAATTATGAAGTCGGTGAATTCTGGAGGAACCTTTTTACCGCTGACACCATACAACGGAGAGCTTGCTCCGGAGCTCCAGCCCCTTACGATTGACTATCTCCGTTTCTATGTAACCGGAGCTCTCCCCGGCGACAATTTGCAGCCGCGGGTGGTTATAGTTATCGGAGGCACGGCCCGCTATAGCAGCCAAATTCAAACCAAGTTTCAAATACAAACAAGCGTATCGGAGCGCCGAATAGATTCATAGTTTATGAACCTACAACCTACAACCTACAACCTACAACCTAACCGCGGTTTTACTTTGGTTGAAACACTGGTGGCCATTTTCGTGATGATGGTAGCTATTGTCGCGCCAATGTCCATAGCATCCCAGGCGCTTTCCACTGCCCGCTACGCCAAAGAGCAGGTTACGGCGTTTTACCTGGCGCAGGAAGGGATTGAACTCGTTCGGGATATCCGAGGGAACAATGTTATTTCCGGAGCAGCCGTATGGAACGAAGGAACTCTCGGGCTTTCCTCTCCTGGATCGGAGAATTATTGTTATTCCACGAACGGCTGTTATATAGAAGCTAAAGACCTGGCAGTTCAGAATTGTTCCGGTATTTGTCCTGTTTTGAACATTGATTTAAATCAGCTCGACCCCGACTTTGGTATATATACCTACAGCTTGATTGGAACTAACCCGTCGCAATTCGCGCGGACCATCCGGATAACAAAGTTGAGTTCGACGGAAATCAGTGTTTCCTCAACCGTTTCATGGGCAAGCGGGGCAATCGGCGGTACGCGGTTATTTACGATTACCGATAATCTTTTAAATTGGCAATAATGGAAAAGTTAAAAGTTAAAAGTGAAAAGTTAAAAGAAAAAATGGGGTTCGCCCGTACACTAATTGTGGCGCTGTTTCGCTTTTGGAAGGCGGTTATTTGTGGCGGCAAAGATTTTAAGAAGAAACTAGATATTGTGATAAGACACGGCGAAACTAAAAAAGCCGCGCCACATTTAGTGTCCGGGTTTGTTGCGTTGTTTGCCGTCTTAATATCAAGCATAGTGCTTACCATCAGTTTCGGCCTTCTGAATATAGCGCTTAAGGAAGTCATCCTTTCTTCTTCGGGCCGCGAGTCGCAATTCGGCTTTTACGCCGCTGACGCCGGTACCGAATGCGCTCTATATTGGGATATCAAAGGGTTAGGTGGCGGCCTAAGCGCCTTTCCGACCTCAACCGATTCAACAATTCCCCCCTCGGGAATTATCTGCAACGGACAGGACATTACGACAGTGCGCACCATAGGAATCAACACTTTTAACGCCTGGAGTTATTCGGTTACGCCTTCGGCCGCCACAACGACATTCTGGCTTTCCATTGTTTCCGGCAAATCCTGCTCTAGAGTTGATGTGGCCAAATATGGCAATTCAACAAAGATTGATTCATACGGCTACAATACCTGTAATTTTTCCGACCCCCGCGTCATTGAACGCGGCATACGGGTGACCTATTGAACCGGTTCGCGGCCGGCCGAAGGGGGGAAACCGCCGTTTTTCATAGTATAATTGCAGAATGGACAAAAAAGCCGCCAGGGAACGGATAGAAAAACTCCGGGAAGTCATAAACCGCGAACGTTACCTTTATCACGTTTTGGACAGAGAAGGCATGCCCGAAACGGCTTTGGATTCACTCAAGCACGAGCTTTATGAACTGGAGCAGAAGTTTCCCGGCCTAATAACTCCCGATTCGCCGACCCAGCGGTTGGGCGGAAAACCACTCCCAAAATTCGACAAGGTCCGCCATACCGCCAGGCAATGGTCATTCAACGACGCATTCAATGAAGATGAGATTCGCGCCTTTGACACGCGTGTTAAACGCGAACTGGGTAAGAAACTCGGCCGCGAGCCGGAAGTTTCCTACACAGCCGAGCTTAAAATTGACGGCTTTAAAATCGTACTTACCTATGAAAAGGGAATGTTAAAAACCGCAGCCACGCGCGGCGACGGCGAAGTTGGAGAAGATGTGACGGAGAACGTAAAAACCATTGAGTCCATTCCGCTTAAACTCACGAAACCTCTTGACCTTGTCGCCGAAGGGGAAATATGGATGAGCAAAAAAGATTTTGAGGCGCTGAACGAACGCCAAAAGAAGAAAGGCGAGCCGCTTTTCGCCAATCCACGCAATATTGCCGCCGGTTCCATCCGCCAGCTTGACCCGAAAGTGGTCACTTCGCGTAAGCTCTCCGGTTTTGTGTATGACATAGCGTCCTTATCCTCTCCGTCCCCGAAAACGCAAAGTGAAGAGCTCGCGTTTTTGGGCGAACTCGGCTTCAAGGTGAATCCACATCACCAAATTTGCCGCTCGGCGGACGAGATTATTCAATATTGGCGTGAGTGGGAGAAGAAACGCGGCAAAATGGACTATTGGATTGACGGGGTGGTGATCAAAGTAAACGAGCAGGAGTATCAGGGATTGCTCGGTTACACCGGCAAAGCCCCGCGCTTTGGAATTGCTTTTAAGTTCGCGGCCGAGGAGGTGACTACAGTGGTGGAAAATATCGTGGTGCAAGTGGGGCGGACAGGGGCGCTTACGCCGGTGGCGCATCTTAGGCCGGTACAGGTTGCCGGTTCCACGGTATCTAGGGCAACGCTCCACAACGAAGATGAAATAAAACGCCTGGATGTGCGTATCGGAGATACGGTCGTTTTGCGGAAAGCAGGCGACGTTATCCCGGAAATTGTTGAAGTCGTGAAAGATTTGCGCGCGGGAAAAGAAAAAATTTTTCATATGTCGGCCAAATGCCCGGTTTGCGGCAGTCCGGTCAAGAAAGGCACGATTGGCAGTGGCGGTGAAAAATCGGCGGCGCATTATTGCATCAACAAAAATTGTTTTGCCCAGGAGCTTGAAAAACTCATACATTTCGTAAGCCGGAAGGGTATGGACATTGATGGTTTGGGCGAAAAAATCGTGGAGCAATTGGTGAACGAAGGTCTGGTTTCGAATTTCGCCGATATTTTTGAGCTAACCCGCGGCGACATTGAACCACTGGAACGCTTTGCCGAGAAATCTGCCGACAATCTTCTCGTAGCCATTGAAAAATCAAAGAAAGTGGCGCTTGGCAAATTTTTGTATGCTTTGGGGATACGCCATGTCGGCGAAGAAACGGCCGATATTATCGCCAGCCACTTCGGTTCAATTGAAAAAATCCGCGGCGGTTTAGCCAAAGACCTTAGAAATGTGGAAGGCGTGGGCGAGGTAGTGGCCGAATCCATAACGAAATGGTTTGCCGATGTGCACAATAAAAAAATATTGGAACGTCTGCTTAGGCATGTGAAGATTGAGAATCCCCCGAAACTAAAAACTAAAAGTTTAAAACTAAAAGGCCTCACATTTGTTTTAACGGGAACTCTTTCGTCTCTTTCTCGCGGGGAAGCCAAGGAAAGAATAAGGAATTTAGGCGGAAAAGTGGCAAGTTCGGTGTCTTCAAGAACCGATTACGTGGCGGCGGGGGAAGAACCGGGTTCAAAACTAAGCGATGCCCGCCGGCTAGGCGTGAAAACGCTGGACGAAAAAGGGTTTTTGAAAATGCTCCAAGTTTGATACGATAACTTACATATGGAACAGAAAGACATAGAAAAATTGGCCAAGCTTTCACGACTTTCACTCAAAGAAGATGAAAAAGAGGGGTTTGTGAAAGATTTCAACTCTATTTTGGGGTATGTATCTGAGATAAATACCGTGGTAGCCAAAGAAGGAAAGAGGGAAGTTGGTCTGCTTAGTAACGTAATGCGCGCCGACGGGCCGGAGCATGAACCCGGTATTAATACAGAAGCGCTTTTAAGCAATGCGCCGAAAACACAGAATAATTTCGTGAAAGTCGGCCAGGTGTTTGAATAAGACCAACGACCTACAACTTACGACCAACGATAATGAAAATTGACTTAAACAAATTAACGATTAAAGAAGCGCACAGAGGGCTTACTCGCGGGGAATTTACCGCTCGCGAACTGGCGGAGGCGTCTTTGGCTCGGGTGAAAGAACGCGACAGTAAGATACATGCGTACCTTGAAATTTATGATGACGTTTTGGCACAAGCAGACGCGGCTGACAAAAAAATAAAAAAGGGGAATGGCACGGCGCTTACCGGCATACCG
Organism: uncultured Candidatus Saccharibacteria bacterium; assembly: GCA_964366065.1. Taxonomy (GTDB): domain Bacteria; phylum Patescibacteriota; class Minisyncoccia; order Phycocordibacterales; family VMEP01; genus JBAZYZ01. Next base: position 16,082 of record CAYISF010000009.1, read on the forward strand.
CTTGCAATCAAAGATAATATTTTAATCAAAGGGAAAAAAGCAACCGCCGCCTCAAAAATTCTGGAAGGGTACATGGCGCCGTATGACGCTACGGTTATCAAAAAATTAAGAGAAGCGGGCGCGGTCTTTATTGGCCGGACCAATATGGATGAATTCGCCATGGGAAGTTCCACGGAGAATTCCGCATTCGGCGTGACAAAAAATCCCCATGACGGAGCGCGAGTAGCCGGCGGTTCTTCAGGCGGCTCTGCCGCGGCGGTGGCCATGGGTAGCGTCTTGGGCGCCCTGGGTTCTGATACTGGCGGTTCCATCCGCCAGCCGGCATCCCTTTGCGGGGTAGTGGGGCTTAAGCCGACCTACGGACGCGTATCGCGCTTCGGCCTTATGGCCATGGGTTCATCGCTTGACCAGATTGGTCCTTTCGCAAGGACAGTGGAAGACGCGGAAATTATTTTCAACATTATTTCAGGCCACGACGCAATGGATAGCACATCTGTTTTAGACAAAATGGCGGTGTCGTTAAAAAAAGAACCGAAAACAATCGGAGTGCCGCGCGATTTTTTGGGAGACGGCCTTGACGCGGAGGTGCGCGCCAATTTTATACAGTCAGTTGAAAAGTTAAAGGACCTCGGTTACGCCATAAAAGACGTATTTCTTCCCAATATAAAATATTCGCTTGCGACCTACTATATTATTATGCCGGCCGAGGCGTCCACCAACCTGGCGCGTTTTGACGGTGTTCGCTATGGACTTTCGCTTGAAGGGAAAAGTGTCATTGAATCTTACGCAAAGACGCGCGGGGAAGGGTTTGGAAAGGAAGTGCGCCGCCGCATCATGCTCGGCGCCTATGTGCTTTCCGCCGGCTATTATGACGCTTACTATAATAAAGCGAATGCCGTACGT
>CAYISF010000010.1:0-16104 GCA_964366065.1 uncultured Candidatus Saccharibacteria bacterium
AGAGCAGCTCCCTTTTAAGGAGAGGGTCGTAGGTTCGATTCCTACCGGGCGGACATGTAGCGAAGCGGAATGTCCGCCCGAGCAAGCAAACTGCTTTGCTTGTGTGTAGGAATCGAAGACCACAGCAATATTTTGTCAGCAGACAAAATTGCGAGGGGTGGGCTGCGACCGAGGCGAGAGTTGTAGCCGATGAACCCCTACCGGGCGGACAAGTATAAAAAACTAGCAACCACAGCGTTTGTAGGATTTTTTCAGTATTATCCACACGAATTTGGTTGCCATCTCGCGCGTGATTGCTATACTTAAATTAGCCCCGTGGTGCATTCGCAAACCGATAACCTACGCCAAGGTTTTATTTGGCCATTATTATTGTCGGCTTCCGACTGCGCTTCACATTCGTACCTTTAGCTCTTTGGTGCGAACAATTGAAGACAACACCGTAAACACTCCTAACTAGATTGGTCTCCAATCAATCTAGTCCGTCTTTAGACGAAGAAGGCCTGCCTCTGCTAGCAGGCCTTTCTTTATTGAGAATAGAAGTTAGAGATTGGAAATTAGATATTTAGAGAGATTCCAAAAGAAGTTTTTCCAGGCCGATGGAAAAATCACCGATTCCCCTGTGGCTGTCGTGATATAGAGACACCAATCGCGAAGATAAATGTTTTAATTCGTCTTTTGAATAATTATCCGAGAATGCTTTGGCTTTAGTGAGAACAAACGGTTTCAACCCCGTTGTTAGGGCGGTAGGACGCGCGGTTTCTTTCACCAAAAGCATATTTTTTATCTGCCAAAATATAGTACCGTGTATCTCCTCCGGCTCCGACCCGTTTTCAATCGCCCGCAGATAGAGCGTCCAGGCACGCCGCTTGTCCCGCCCACCCACGGCATCCGCAAGGGAAAAGATATTAAAGGCCGGGCGAATGGTTTTTTCTTTGGCCGAAAATACCTGTGCCTTATCTGCACGCTTTTCAAGGGCGGATAGATCCGTTTTGCTCAAAAGGCGCTCATTCACAATGAAAATATTGCCGGACGAAGCAAGTGAGGGAAGTTTTCCAGCTACTGCTTCCTTTATTTCCTTATTTTCAAAAAGGCCGTCCAGAACAACGACGCATTTTTGCGCGAAAAGTCCCTGCCCCAAGGCGAGTTCGTCCAAATCGTAGGCGGCAAAATTTTCCGCCCTCACTTTTACAAACGAGGTGTTCGGATTTTTGCCGAGAAAAAAACTGACCATTTCCTCAAGCTTCCCCGCGCGCCTTTTGAAATCATCTCCGTGTAATACGTAAAGCATAAATGCAGAATATAGAATATTGAATTTAGAATTTAGGAAAAATAGATAAGAAATGGAACCTCTATATTCTACGTTCTAGATTCTATATTCTTGTATTTAAAACCATCTCCGCACGTTCTTTTTGTAGTCGCGGTATTCGTCCCCGTATTTTTCTTCAAGTATTCTTTCTTCTTTCCGAAGAAGCGTGTAGTTAACAAAAATGAACGCCAGAATCGCCGAGAAAACAATCGCCGCCGAGTTCGTAAGAAATCCAAAACCGGCGATGAGAAATGTAAGTCCCAGATAAGTCGGGTTGCGGGTGAAACGATAGGGACCGATGTTGAAGGTGTACGGAGACGCTCCTCCCTCCGCTTCTCTGCGAAAACGCCTTATGCTCCTCTGCGACCAGAGAATAAATAGCGGACCGATGATTAGAAAAAAGACACCGAGTAATTGAGCAACCAATCCGGACATAATGGGAATCGGATAGAGGTAGTGCGAAAAGGCGCCGATGAAAAACAAAATAAGATATACCACGGATGAATTAGCAGCGAGTTCAATAATGCCTGATTTATGCGGTTGTCCGGATGTTTCCATAAACACAGTTTAGCACACGGTTTTTTTGTTGATAATTCGCCGATTTTTAAGGGTTATTTCAATTCTCCCCAATCCTTTCCCAGGGAAACACTGACGGTAACGGGCACTTCCGCGGGGTTTTTTTCTTTGTCTTTGAGCACCGACTCCATCGCTTCCTGAATTATTTTTGACGCTTCTTTTTCGCTTCCCTCTTTCACTTCGTAAATCAATTCGTCGTGGACCTGAAGCAAGAGATATACTTTGTCCAAGAGTTTATGCGCGCGAATGGCATCATCGGCTTTTTTTATGGCTATTTTAATAACATCGGCGGCCGTGCCTTGAAGCGGCGCGTTTACTGCCATGCGCTCCGCCCCGGCGCGGATGTACGGAATCGGCGACTTTATGGCGCCGAAATAGCGGCGGCGGCCGAAGAGCGTCTCGGTATAGCCGTTTTTCACCGCGAAACGTTTTATGCTCTCCAGATAACTCGCGATGGTCGGAAATTTGTCAAAATATTCTTCGTAAAATTGCTCGGCGTCGGCGCGCGTGGTTCCGAGCGCGTCCTTAAGCGCGTTAATTCCCATCCCGTAGAAAATTCCAAAGTTGATGACCTTGGCGCGGCGGCGCATCTCGTGCGTCACTTCGTTTTCTTTCACGCCGAAGACCCGGGATGCTACGGAAGCATGCACGTCTTTCCCTTCTTTGAAAATTCTGATGAAGTCCTTATCGCCGGAAAGGATGGCCGCCACGCGAAGTTCTATCTGCGAATAATCAAACGTGAGCAATTTGTATCCTTCGGCCGCCACGAAAGCGTTACGGATATTTTTCCCGAGTTCGCTTTTTATCGGGATATTCTGGAGGTTGGGATTGACCGACGAAAATCGCCCGGTAGTCGTGCCCGACTGGATAAAATGCGTGTGCAACCGGCCGTCACCGGCAATCAGGGGCGGAATGGCGTCAATGTAGGTGGAAAGAAGCTTCTGGATTTCGCGGTGATTTAAGATTTCTTCAATAATCGGGTGCGCGCCTTTCAATTTGTCCAGTTCGGAGGCGCGAGTGGAGCGAGCGCCGCCGCTTGTTTTCTTCAAGCCCTTGGCCGTGAGATTCATTTTGTCAAAAAGCACTTCGCCAAGCTGTTTCGGCGAATTCACGTTGAATTCCCCGCCGGCCTCTTTCCAGATTTTCTGCTCAATCTTTTCAAGTTCTTTATGGTATTCCACCGAAAGTTCCTTAAGATATTTTTGGTCTATCAAAATACCCCGCTCCTCCACGGCGTGGATAATAGAGATGAGCGGAAGTTCAATATCTTCATAAACATGCTCAAGTTTTTTATTTTTGAGTTCGGCGAAAACTTTCTCTTTGGCCGCAGAGAAAGTTTTTGACCCAGTATGCGCCATAATGTCCTCCATTGCCGGATTGGTTATCTCGGAATTGGCAAGCCAGAGCGCGATGGCCGTCTTTTCAACTTCTTCATCTGAAATTTCCTCCTTTTTCTCCGGAGTATCCGCCGCGCGTCCGACATCCCCGGCAAAAAGCGTTTTAAACCGCTCGTATAAGCTCCGGAATTCAAGTTCGGAAATAATTTTCTCCACCTCCGCTTCGTTCACGCCCTCCCGCCACGCTTCATCCGGCAATTTGAAATCAATCGGCGCGTCTTTCCTTATTTCGGCCAGCGTCTTGGAAAATTCCGCCTCCTCTTCGCCGTTTTGGAGGAGTTCAACTACTCGCTCTTTAATGCCGGCATCTATGAACGCTTGTTTGTCTTTCTTAAGTTTTTTATAAATACTCTCAATGGAACCGAATTTTTGTATGAGAGTAGTCGCCGTCTTCTCGCCTATACCAGAAATACCGATAATATTGTCGGAAGGATCGCCGCGGAGGCCTTTATAGTCCGGCAAAAGTTCGGGCGGGAAACCAAACCGCTCTTCCACCGCTTTTTCGTCATAAAGAATCGTATCGTTTATGCCTTTTTTGAGCGTGTAAACCTGCACACGCTTGTCGTTTACCAATTGAAGCGTATCCATATCGCCGGAGGCGATGACAATATCCGTGTCTTTGTCTTTTTTAAGCTTTTCAACAATCGTGCCCAAAATATCGTCCGCCTCAAAGCCGGGCTTGTCATACATCGGAATATGAAACGCTTTCAAAATGTCGCGTGAGCGTTTCAGCTGATGTATTAAATCATCTTCCGCCTTTACTCTCCCCAGTTTGTAGTTTTCATAGGCCTCATGGCGAAAGGTCGGGCCCGGCAAATCATAGCAGGCAATAATGTAATCGGGCTTCAGGTCTTTAATGATACGGATGAGCATGGCTGTAAGGCCGTAGAGAGCGCCGGTCGGCTCGCCTTTGCTTGTGGAAAAATCCGGCAGAGCGTGATAAGCGCGGTGAATAATGGCGTGAGTGTCGAGAAGTATGAGACGTTTCTTTTTGGGGTCTTTGTCCATTTTGTTACCAGGAAATTTCGCGGGTGGTTTCGTTTACATGTTTGAATTTTATTTCGCGCGCATCTTTCGGCAGCAATCCTTTTATGCGCTCCGGCCATTCAATGACGATTAAATTATGCGGGTCAGCCAAAAGTTCGTCCCAACCGAGCACGCGGAGTTCTTCTTCGTTGTCTATCCTATACGCGTCAATATGAATCAAATGGCGGAACGGTTTCCCCGGCGGGAGTTTGTATATTTTTTCAATGACGAATGTCGGGCTCAAAACCGTGTCCGAAACGCCTAAGCGTTTGGCCAGCGCTTTCACGAAAACGGTTTTTCCGCTGCCTAATTCTCCCGAAAGCCCAAGCATGGTGGCATGAGCGGGATGCCTTTCAGCCAAAAATTCGCGGACAATTTTCTCCGCGCAATTTTCCGTATCCCCTATATCGCAAAGTTTGTTCACCCTCTAATTCTAGCACCCCGTAGTAGAACCTCGATAATCTCGGTTCACTACGGGGCAAAGCGCGGGCAGGAACGAAAAATCCTCCGCTTAGGCGGAGGATTTTTCGTTCTAATTTTTATCTTTTATTTTTGAGCTTTTAATTTTTCCTTATCCTTATAACTGCCGTAAAGATTGCGGGAAAGAACCGCCAGAATAAAGATAATGGTAGTGAGGACAAGCCATCCCAAAAGCGTGTTCGGAAAGAATCCGCCGGCGCCGAAGAGAGCCAGCGCGGCGTTCGTTCCAGCCACGCAATTCGGTTTTTGCAGAGTGTAGGCGATTGTCTCTTCCTGAGTTCCGCTTGCGCGCGTATAAACAACATCAGCTGTAGTTACAATAGTCCCGTCAGAAGTCGGGGTCTCTGCTACAACAACTTTCACCACTACAATTCCGCTCTCGTTAGAATTAAGAGCGTCTATCGCAACCGTAACCATATTGTCCTTCTTGGAGAAAGTTCCTTTGCTCACGTCCTGATAAGTAAGTTCCTTCGGCAATGACACGCGGAGAATGACATCTTTCAGAGTTTCGTTGCTCGCGTTCGCATAATTCACCGTGAGTGTGGCGTAGTCGCCCCGGCAAATGCCTTCATTGTCGCTCGTAATAGTCAGATTAATGAGCGACGGCTTAGCGATTGAGGTCTTGGCGACAGCAGTACTGGCATAGTTTGCGGCGATAGGTGCCGCAACCGGATTAGCGGTTACAAAGCTCACAATATCACCTTTGAAAATGCCGTATTGATTCTGTCCAACCGCGCGGTAGTAATAGGTCGCGTTAGGCGAAAGATTGCTCAAGATTTCATTAAAGATATTGGTCGTATTACCGCCGACATTTTTGGTCTGTGTCGTATTTCCAAGTGCGCTTGTCGCGCCCCATTCAAACCAGCCGTTTGACGGCGTGCCGGTATTTTGCAAAACAACCTGCCCGTTCATTCTCGCGCCGGTAAGCGTAACTGACGATGCGAGATTGGTCACCGCGACCGTCTGTGCGGCGCCGGAATAGGTCTGCGTACCCGTACCATAGTTGTAATTGTAGCTGCCTTGAGAACCAGCGGCACCGGTCGTAAAACTCATAACCTGACCGTAAGTATTTCCACTATTTGCCTGCGCCACCGCACGATAGTAATAAGTGGTATTAGCCACCAAATTGATTACATTATCGCTCCATGTGCCGGCATACGACTGATTGGCTTTGTTGGTCGTATTGGAAAGGGAATATTGATTGGTTCCCCATTCAAACCAACGCACGATACTGCCGTTGCCATTCGGGTCAATGTAGCCGTTCAGAACCGCGAAGTTTCCGCTGACGTTTGGAGAATAAGTATTCACCACCGGCTGATTGCCGTAAGTATTGCTGTTGTAGTAATTACCGCAGTAGTTGCCCGTACATCCGTAAGGGTATGTATTGTTGTAGTTGGTATTTCCGCTACCGTAAACCATATTGCCCCAGCCGGGAGCCAAACCGCCAGTGGTGAAAGGATAGAAATAAGTTCCCCAGCCAATATTTGACTGGGACAGAACATATATTTGCCCGTAATAATTAACGCCGTTTTGACTAGCCACAGCGCGATAATAATAAGTGGTATTAGGTGAAAGATTGGCAAGAGTGTAACTGAAACCCATCGGGCCGCCGTAACTTTGAAGTGTCGTAGTGCTGCCCAAGGGGACACTTGAATTCGTACCCCATTCAAACCCGGCGCTCGTATTGGCCACGCCCTGCGGGTCAACATAGCCGTTCAAAATGACGCTTGAAGAAGAAAGTCCCGTGATGTTATAGGTAGTAACAGTCGCAGCGGCTGAAGCAAAACCGATACCCACACTCACGCTCATAACCAAAATAGCGGAAGTAATTCCGGCTGTAATGGCGATATTCATTAGCGTTTTCTTTATAGTGATGTTTTTCATAAGTCCGAGCTTGGGTTTGGGCGCATTCTGAGACACAAACGCCTCCAAACGATTATCGTTGATACCCTTATCTTATATCATATAAAAGTAAGGATGTCAATAGGTATTCTTCTCCCCTAAAAATGTCCTAAATACTCTTTTAAACCATCAATATTTTGCTGTTGTTAATATTAATGGCTTAAAAAAGTGCGGGGGAGGTATGGTTTTACCCATGTCCCCCGCTTTGTTTTTACACAGGCCCTAACGGCGCGTGTTTATATCCGAAACCGCTCCCGCGGATATCGATTGATTAAAACGGCCTGCTGGTCCAGCCGTTGCCGAACTGCATGTTGCCCCAGCCGGAACCCAAACCATTAGTGTTGAGATTCGGTACAACGACTGAGGCGTTCGGGTTGCCGTAAATCAGCCCTCCGCCAGTACCCAAACCGCCGGTGTTAAATCCAAACGGAGACCACCATCCCCACGGCCCAAAACCGCAGTTCCAGTTATTTCCCCAGCAGACGCCGAAAGAAACCTGGCCGTAGTCCCGGTTTGTAGCGGCGCCCGGAACAGCCACGACACCGTCAGACAAACGGGTGATGGGAGTGGCGGAAGTTATTTTCCAGCCCTCGGCGTTTGGGGAGACCGTTGCCATATTGCCCTCCTCGGCATTTGAAGAGGTTGTTGCGGTCCCCACGACCGGCTGGCTGTCTTTGGCTTGGTTGGAGCTCTCACTCTTTTCGCCGCCAAACAGCGAGGAAATTGGGAAAAGGCGCATACTGCCGCAGCCGGACAAGCTGGCTACTGAAAGCAAAACTGCAAACGTAACAAGGAACTTCATATTCCCTCCTTCCAAAAAATTAAGGGTTGCTTCAAGCTATTTGTCTTTTATCATATTTCTAGGTACTTGTCAAACAAGGTTAATATCTGCCATCGCAGTTTGATTTGAATTGAATATGAAATCGGCCGGAACTGTGTTCCGGCCGATTGAAGTTGGGCGCGTTAGCACCCGAACATTTTCCTCGGTCCCTCCATGGACCCGAGATACCCCCCGCATAAAACATTTCGCATATCGTCGCTCCCGTAAGGCCGCGGAGTTTGCGGATACACGGGTGCGTATTCTTTGCCCGCCGGAGCATAGGTTTGCCCGTCGGCTTGATAGGTACCCGGCGCGGTGATGGTCGGGCAAATCGCCCGACGCAGAGTGAACTTTTGAATTTCACTCTGCTTTTCTTCCTTCCCGTCAACGACCCGGGATTTCTCCATGCTTATCAGTTCGTCGGATTCGTGCATTTCGCACGAGACCGGCACGGTCTTTTTCACTTCAAGCTTAACCACCCGGCCGTCGGGGAGACGATGTATCTCGTCCACCACGACGTCCTTGTACTGATCCGGCCGCAAAAACCCAGTTACGGTTGTGCATCCCGCTGCGAACACAGTGAGTGTCGCGAAAAACAAAACTCCTGTCATACGAGCCATGATTGACTCCTTTCGTAAAAATTTTTGGAGGACTGCTAACCTTCTTTATTTGTATCATATTTCATCAGGTTTGTCAACCCGCACACTAACGTTGGCATTGCTTCACATTTTGCCAAAAACAAAACCCTAAATATAAACAATTTAACCCTTTTGTTGATTCGTCGTTGATTTGAATATGTCCGAAGCAAAATCATGCCAACGTTAGTGTGCGGGTCAATACCCCAATCCACCGCTATATAACGGCTAATGCGGTATAATAGAGTTCATCCTGTTAAATAATTTTAAATTTATATGTTTTACTATGTATATGTGCTTCTCTCGGAGACGGAGAATGACGGCAAATTTTATACCGGGTACACGAAAAATTTAAAATTAAGATTTGAGCAACATGCAAAGAAAAAGGTTAAATCAACAAAAATACACGGTTTAATGAAGCTTATTTACTATGAGGCATGCCTTAATCAAAGCGACGCGACACATAAGGAAAAAAATTTAAAAACGTATTTGGGTAAAATGTTTATTAGAAACCGGCTCAAATCTTATTTAACAGGGCAAGCATATGCTTGATTTTGACGAAGAAAAACAAAGCGGGCGGCGGGCGGAATTCCGGAAACGCGAAGAGGAGGATTTGGTAAAAATGCTCTCCGAGAAATACTCCGTCCCCTACGTTGACCTTTCCGGCGTCGCCATTGAGGGCGACGCTCTCCGCCTCATTCCCGAGCAAAAAGCGCGCGACGAGGGCATCGTGGCTTTCAAGGTTACCGGAAAAAAGCTGTATATCGCCGTTATCTCGCCGGAGAAAACCCAGACGAAAGAAATCGTGAGCGGCCTAGAGTCGCGGGGATACATTCCTTTCATCTATATGGTTTCGCGCGCCAGTTTGGACCGCGCCCTAAAACGCTATAAAGAAATTTCAGGTTCGTTTGAAACGAAAGCCGGCATTTTGGATATCTCCGAGGAATTCCTGAATGAAATCGCGGGAAAAATAAAAAGCGTGCGCGACATAAGAGAAACTGTCGAGGGCATCATGCGCCAAAACAAAGGGCATAAAATCTCGGCCATGTTTGAAATTATTTTAGCCGGGGCCATCGCGGTGGATGCCTCCGACGTGCATGTTGAACCGGAAGAGGACAAGGTCAAGTTGCGCTTTCGTCTGGATGGCGTTCTGGAAGCCATAATGTCGCTTGATTTTGACACTTATAATTTGCTTGCTTCGCGGGTGAAGCTTCTGTCTGGACTGAAACTGAACGTGAAAGACGCCGCCCAGGACGGACGCTTCAGCATCAAGATATCCGGCACGGAAATTGAAATACGCACTTCGGTCATCCCGGGCGCGTATGGCGAGTCCATAGTGCTCCGTCTTTTAAACCCGAAAACTATCGCGGTGCCGTTTGAAGAACTCGGTATTGACGAGCGCTTGTTCAAAGTTATTGAGCGGGAAATACGAAAACCCAACGGCATAATACTCACCACCGGTCCGACAGGGTCCGGCAAGACAACAACTCTCTACGCCATTCTCAAAAAAATTTACAGTCCGGGCACCAAAGTCATTACCATTGAAGACCCGATAGAATACCATTTGGCCGGAATCACCCAGACGCAAGTGGAAGACAAAAAGGGCTACACTTTCGCCTCGGGACTCCGTTCGGCTCTTCGGCAGGATCCGGATGTCATCATGGTCGGCGAGATCCGCGACGGAGATACCGCCACCACCGCCATCAACGCGGCTCTTACAGGGCACCTGGTTTTTTCCACGCTCCACACCAATAACGCCGCCGGCACCATCCCGCGCCTGATTGACCTCGGCGTAAATTCAAAAATAATTTCCTCGGCCCTGAATATTTCTCTCGCCCAGCGCCTGGTGCGGCGGCTTTGTGAATTTTGCAAAAAAGAAGGCGCGCCGAACAAAGACGAGGCCGCTATCATAAACGCTACGCTCGCGCGCCTAAAAAAAGAAAATAAATTGTACGCGTTCAAAGAAATCGGCGAAAATGCCGAAGGAAAGAAAATGTGGCGGGCGGTCGGTTGCGATAAATGCAATCAAACCGGCTATAAATCACGCATCGGCGTTCATGAAGGAATTTTGACCGACGAAGCGATTGAGAAAATCATCAACACGAACCCGAGCGAGCGCGAGATAAAGAAGGCCGCCCTGCCGCAGGGAATTATGGATATGGCGCAGGACGGCATGGTGAAAGTATTGAAAGGAATCACTTCTCTTGATGAACTCGGAAGAGTAGTGGAGCTGGAAACGAGTGAGTAGTTGGTAGGTTGTAGGTGGTAGAAAAATAAAACAAAAACCGCTTCTTTTAAAGAAGCGGTTTTTGTTCGGGCAAGCGCATAAATCTCTAAGTAACCCTTTTAACGCGGACGCTAAAAGTAAGGAACGCCACACAGGATAATTCCAGTAGGAACCCGAAGGTAACCAGAATGTCCTACAAAACGTCCCCGGTAGACCGGAGCCCGGTTGCTTAGAGATTTATGGGCTCGTCAGTACGCTAATCCCGCCAAATGTTTGCGGCGTTTATTATTTTAAATGATCTAGGCGCCGCAAACATTTGGCGGAACATGATATTAAAATGATATACTGAACTAACAGTATTAGGTTAGCACGAAAACATTATTTTGTCAACTCCCCAATTCGTATGTCAAAGGATTTCAAAAAAGACGATGAAATCAACGAGCTAAAGCGCCCGGATGCGTTTTTGGACCAGACCCTGCGCCCGACAAAATGGGACGATTATATCGGACAAGGGCCTATCAAGGAAAATTTGCGCATTCTTCTGACCGCGGCCAAGCAAAGGAATCATCCGCCCGAACACATTCTTTTTTACGGTCCGCCGGGCTTGGGCAAGACCACTCTTGCTTATTTAATCGCCCACGAAACAGGGAAGCAGATAAAAATCACTTCCGGTCCGGCCATTGAAAAAGTCGGCGACCTGGCTTCAATTCTGACCAACCTTTCCCCGGGCGATATTCTTTTCATTGACGAAGTCCACCGCTTAAATAAGCTGGTTGAAGAAATACTGTATCCGGCCATGGAATCCGGCTCTCTCGATATCATCATAGGCAAAGGCCCGTCGGCGCGCACCATTCAATTGGACCTGCCTCCGTTTACGCTTATCGCCGCCACCACGCGCGTGGCTCTGCTCTCTTCTCCTCTCCGCTCGCGTTTTTCCGGCGGAACATTCCGGCTTGAATTCTATAACGAAGCTGAAATCGCGAAAATAATCCGCCGCTCGGCAAAAATTTTGGATACCAAAGTAAGCGACAGTGCCATTGCCGAAATCGCCAAACGGAGCAGGTTCACTCCGCGCACCGCCAATTATTTGCTGAAACGCTGTCGCGACTACGCGCAGGTGCATAAAAAAGAACTCTCCGAAGAGGCGGTGCGCGAAGCGCTCAAGCTTCTCGGTATCGACGAAATCGGTCTCTCATCTTCCGACCGGCGCATCTTGGAAATTATTATTCAAAAATTCCGCGGCGGGCCGGTGGGGCTTAACACCATCGCCGCGGCGGCAAGCGAAGAGGAGGCCACAATAGAAGAAGTGCTGGAGCCGTATTTGATTCAGCTCGGACTTCTGGAACGCACCGCCCGCGGCCGGCTGGCCACGCCGGAGGCCTACAAACATATGAGACTGGAAACTTCGCTTGATAAGCAGGAAAAGCTTTTGTAAAAAAACCCCGCTACGCGCGGGGTTTTTTTTAAGCGTTCTTAACGCGAACTACTTATTGGGAATGGCTTCCGGCGATGGAAGAAATTGATCGTTCAGCCACCTAAGTCCTTTTTCATACAACTCCCATATCTTACTTTTTGAAGGCGGGCGCGGGGTACATGCGGAAAAATAAATTCCCGCAAAAGAAGAAGCCACCAAAGACATCGTAAAAGTAGCGAACAAATCATCTGCAGGAGTATGGGAGTAAATCCTTACGAGCGATAAGAATAAACTTACCATGATTAAAGCGAATATAATCCTTATCAGAGCTATGTGAAATGGTCCTGCGACCAAGCGCCCATTTTTCAAAAAATCGGCTTCTTCATGTTCGATTTTTTTGACATAGCTAAAACTGATGATACTCTGGAGCGCAACTAAAATTGCCAAGTGGGGCACTCCGATAAAAAGAGTGCCACCCCATAAAGACAGGTTGGAGATTACAACTGTCCATTTCTCCATAGAGAATTTGGTCAGCCCGGTTAACCACTGGACCTTATCGCAAAACTTCTGCGCTTTGCCTAGAAGGAAGCTGTCTATCGCTATAAACATTATTTTCTCCCAAAATTTGTGAAAGAATCTGACCTATAAATACCACCGAACAAACAAAATGGCAAGTTTTGTTTTTTTGTTCCGGCGGTATAAACTACAGGTTATCAATATGTCTGGTCACTCCAAATGGGCGCAAATCAAGAGACAAAAAGGGAGCGAAGACGCGAGGAGGAGCAAAGTTTTCGGAAAGCTCGCCAATTTAATCGCGCAGGAATCAAAAAAAGCCAAGGGTGATGTGAGCTCTCCGTCTCTCCGCGCGGTGATCGAAAAAGCCAAAAAAGAAAATATGCCCAAAGATACGATTGAACGCGCGATTAAAAAAGGGATAAGCGCGGAGATGGGCGAAATGCACGAGGTGCTGTATGAAGCGTACGGACCGGGCGGATGCGCGCTTATCATTGAAGGACTGACTGACAGCAAAAACAAAAGTGCCGCCGAAATCAAACATCTTCTGTCTTTAAATAACGCGGCGTTTGCGAGTCCGGGCGCGGCAACGTGGGCTTTTAAAAAGGAGAGTGGCGAATGGGTGCCCACAACAACCATTCCCCTGTCCGAAGAAGACGGGTTGAATCTCTCCGCGCTCATTGAGGAACTTGAAGCGCTGGATTATGTACAGAATGTTTACACAAATGGGGATTAAACCTACAACCTACAACCTACGACCTACGACCTACCGCGTACTCGCGATAGACCCCGGATTTGAACGCGTCGGCATTGCCGTCATTGAACGCGACCCGAAAACACGAAAAGAAAAATTGATACATTCGGAGTGTTTCAAAACTAGCAACTCGCTCCTCTTTCCGGAGCGGTTGATTCTTATTGGCGGAAAAATCAGAAGCGCCATTGGCAAATTTTCACCCGACGCGCTCGCGATAGAAAAGCTTTATTTTGAAAAAAACACCAAAACAGCCATGGGGGTCTCAGAAGCGCGCGGTGTCATCGTCTATGAAGCCGCGCGCGCGGGCCTCGCAATACACGAATACACTCCGCTTCAGATAAAAGTGGCCGTAACCAGCTACGGCAAGGCCACCAAAGAACAGGTCAACAATATGGTCGGAAAATTAATCGTCCTGCCTAAGAAAATTTCCTCCGATGATGAGATGGACGCCATTGCCTGCGGCCTCACCTGCCTAGCCCACCTTAAATTCTAAATCTTAAGTATTAAATCCTGTTTCCAATTATGCCTATTCCGAATCTATTCTAGTCTTTTGCAAAAGACTAGAATAGATTCGGCGCGGGGCGTGAGCTTGTGACGGACACTGTTGCCTTGATTGCGTTTCATCACCAATCCGGCAATGGCAAGCTTGCGTATGTGGTCCGAGGCATTCTCATATCCTATGCGGAGTTTCTCCGCTACGTCCTCTACCGATAGCTCGGGTTCTTTATTCAAGAGATCAAGAATCTGGATTCGCCGGTGGTTGGCGAATCCCTTGACGACTCTTTCGATTTTTCGATAATTAGTTGCCATTGGAGTTGGTGGGGTTGGTTGTCATTACTTTTAATTACTCCCATTATACACCCTGCCCATTTTCTATTCTAGTCTTTTGCAAAAGACTAGAATAGAAAACATAGAAAATGAGGGTTCGCTCTCTCAAGAGAGCTCGCGAGGGAATTACAAAATAGTGCTGTTCCGCGGAAGCCAGTCGATTATCTTCTTGCGGTGCCGGTCGAGGGACCATAGGTCGCCATGCGTGAAAAGATTCAGGTGCATATCTTTGAATTTTTTTAACAGCTGGGTAGTGGCGCGCGGGAAGCTCGTGGGCATGTTTTTATTGAAGGATTCCAAAAAATCCGGAAGAGATATCTGCATTTCGCTCACGTTCAATTCTTTCCTGTCGTTTTTCATTACCGCCAATGATAACATAAATCAATAAAAAATCAATCTTGTATTTATCTATTCTAGTCTTTTGCAAAAGACTAGAATAGAATAGCGGATTTCTGCTAGGCGAGTTTGCTCCCTAGATCAACCGAACTGGATTTTGGTTCAATGAGAATCCAGCCATTGCCGGCATTGTTCCTGAAGCCGAGAGTCAGGACTTCCGAGGTGAATGGGCCGATTTTCTTGGGCGGAAAATTTACCACGCAGCACACCAGCGAATTCAGCAATTCTTCTTTTGTATGAGCCCCGACTGCCTGAACGCTTGATTGTTTAGTGCCAATTTCAGTACCAAAATCAATAACCAATTTATACGCCGGCTTGCGGGCTTCGGGAAAATCAGAAATCCCGACTATCTTCCCGACCCGAATATCTACCTTTTCAAAATCTTCGTAACTTATGGTCATAAAATTATTTTTTACTTGGTCTTTTGCGCCCTAATTTCTGGCTTTTTCACAACTGGGGATAACTCTTGATTTTTAAAGTGAGTAGTTCTATACTTTAGATGGTGCTTGTGAGGGCTTTGGTCCTCCCGCGGTTATATATAAACTGCAGCCAAGTACCATCAAAACACATCGCTAAAGCGGTGTTTTTTGATGCCTAGTCATTTTCTGGGTTCCCGCTGTGCATAATTCTTCGGCCCGTTATCTTATCAACTCCCCAAAATGGAATCAAACTCCAAAAAAATTTCTCACGACCCCCCACTTCTTTAACAATAACTTTTACTCTTACTCTTGAATTGTGTGATTCCATTACTGAAATAAATTCATAGTATGTGATAATCTTAAGGACTTTTTCCCAACGACTATTTGTCTGTACACGCTCAATCTTTTTAGTTGTCCATATGCCTTGAAGCGTTCTGGATTGCCGTATTATTTCTGGAGCAAGTTTGATATGTCGTAATCTTGCAAACTGGTCATTTATGACACGAGTATTATTCCAACTCTTAAATATCAAATGGTCCCATCCTTTTACATTAAAATAAACATCATCTCCAAAATACGGGCAACGAACCTTGCTTATTTCTTTATAAAATTTTTCGGCTTCCTGTTTAACCACATTAAATTTTTCAACTGAAAATTCCATATTTACATTTTAACATTATTTCCGTTTCGATTTAAATAATTCCACATTTTACGCCGCGCTTCTACCGAAGCGCGGCGTAAACCTTTTGTATTTTTGTATTTATCTATTCTAGTCTTTTGCAAAAGACTAGAATAGAAAATGCTTGCGGGCTTCGGGAAAATCGGAAATCTCAATTATCCTCCCAACCCGAATGTCCACTTTTTCAAAATCTTCGTAACTTATTGTCATGAAACTATTTTTTCGACAACTTTTCTGAAACAAGGCGCTTGATTTCTTCTTTATCAAAATGTCCGCTATTTCCGACTCGCAAGAGAGGGAACTCTGCCTCTCTTAAAATACGCTCGACTTCTACATCTCGCTCTTTCCTATCCTCTCGCTCATGTGTTCTATCGTCTAATTCAATCGCAAGAAGCGGTTTAATATAGGCCTTATCGCAAATAACAAAATCAACTGATTTTTGATTAATGTGCCGAAAAGGAAAAACTCTTTTCCCTGAATATTTTTGAGGATAAACTATTGCATCTAGGTGCACTTGAGGAAATACATAATATTGATTTCCTACTACCTCGACAAGAATGTCAAAAAACTCATGTTCTGGTCGGCTTATCAAAAAATCTTTGCGTTTGTAATTATAAAGCGATTTAATTTCTTTTTCTGATGGCTCCTCGGGAAGAAATATCTTAAGAGCTATTACGGCGACAACTATTACAACGGCAAAAATTAGTAGCATTCCCATAAAATTATTTTTTA
>CAYISF010000011.1:0-16022 GCA_964366065.1 uncultured Candidatus Saccharibacteria bacterium
AAAAACTTCTGGTTTCAGTGATTCTTTTAAAGTATTTATAAAAAAATTCCCTACCCCCACCAAGTTACCACCCACACCGCCACCAATCAGTCAAATTGTTAAACCAAAGGGAATTTTCTCGTCCTCCGGAGCGAGCTCTGCTTCAGTGACTTCAAATCCGCAAATGCGCGGCGTCCTTGTCCGTGCCCCTTGGAGTAGTATTGAACCAAGTCCTGGCACGTTCTCTTTCAGTGCAATTGACCAACAGGTAACATCCGCAAAAAACGCCGGCAAGTCCTATTCCCTTGCTGTTTTAGCCGGCGGCCCAGGTAGCCCTGCTTGGCTAACGGACACCTTCGGAGTACCTTATGTTACCTACTTGTTTAGAGGCGAAACCAGTTACCGCCTGCCACTTTTCTGGGATACAACCGTGCAAGATAGATTAAATCAGCTGGCCAAAGCTTTGGGAAACAAATATGGGAACGACGCGTCACTCAAGCTTGTCTATGTTTCCCAGATGACAGCTAACGGAGTTGAAGGGCATCTGCAGGGTGTAGATATGACGACCTTAAAAAATGCTGGCTACACCGACGACAAATGGGTGGAAGCCGGCAAACAGACGGCCAGAAACTTTGCCAACGCCTTCCCGACTAAAGCCCTGGCTTTTGAAGTACATGAGATCAACGGCGGCTCAACCGTTCCAAGCCGCATCATCAACGATCTCTGGAACGATACTTCCCTCGGACATCGCGTCGGGGCGGCCATGTGGTGGATATCAGGCAAGACTACTTATCAGTCAAGTCTTATTGACGTTCTCAAAGCTTACCCTGGCGATATTTACGGGCAGATCATTGGCCGCTCTGATGAGACAACACGATTCCAAAACAATGATTATGGCACTGTCTTTACTCAAGCCAAGGACATTGGCCTTCGTTATATTGAGCCGTGGGAATATGAATTTAAAACCGCCTCAAACGGAGCGGGAGGAAAGTGGGACGCCATATTTAAAGATTTTAACGACTGGGCGGATAAAATACAGTAATATTGCTCTTGAAATCAGGAGAATAGGGGATACAATAAAATCGTGCGTCACCAAGTATTTTCAAGCAGCGAGGCAATAAAACACGGCTGGGAATTGACCAAGAAAAACTTTTGGTTTGTCGCCGGACTTCTACTTTTTATAATGATACTTTCCATCGGCAGCGGGGTCATTCCGCCATTTTCTTTCTTGGTCGGCATTTTTTCAAGTATTTCTCTTTTGACCGCGGCGCTTGAATTATCCGCCGGTAAAAAAGTTCTCATAAAAGATCTTTTCAAAAAATATAATGTCGTACTGAAATATCTTGTCGCCTCTGTCATGTACGGAGTTATGGTTCTTGTCGGCCTCATTCTCTTAATTGTTCCCGGAATATATTGGGCGCTCAAATATCAATTTTATAAACTCCTTATCATTGATAAAGAAATGGAACCGCTGGAAGCTCTGCGAGAGAGCGCGCGGATCACCCGCGGGCACCTCTGGCAGCTTTTCGGTTTTTTCTGGCTCCTTATCGGCATTAATATTCTCGGAGTGCTTGCTCTCGGTGTCGGACTTTTTGTAAGCGTGCCGACGACCCTTTTCGCCGTTGTTTTTGTGTACAAAAAACTTCTTGCGGGAGCGCATCATTCCGCGTAATACCGCATTACTTGGGCGCGTGGCGGAATCCCAGTAGCAAAACTTCCAGATAGGATTACTTCGCCATACACGGTTTCTTTTTAAATCGTGTTTTTTATTGTAAGCTGTGCTTGGTAGCGTTTGCTACGGGACAGGCTGGTATATTTATCCCGTAGTAAGTTTGCCGTGGTGGCGGAATTGGTATACGCGTACGCTTCAGGAGCGTATGTCGCAAGACATGGGAGTTCAAGTCTCCCCCACGGCACACGGCAAATTTTACTACCGGGACGCGTACGGTTCAGAACCGTATTCCGTAAGGATTGAGAGTTCAAATCTCTCCGCGCCCACAAAATGAGATTGCTCTTAGGAAAACCAGTCGCCGAAAAGATACTTGACGATGTCAAAAAGAAAATTGCGGAATCCGGGGTTACTCCCGGACTTGCCGTTATTTTAGTCGGGAATGATAAGCCCTCGCAGGCATATGTTTTCATCAAGGAGAAAAAAGCCGCAGAAATAGGAATTCATTTTGAAAAGTTCGTTTTGCCGAAAGAGGTTTCCGAATCTGATATAGTGGAACTCATACGGAAATTAAATAATCGGCAGGAGATTCACGGAATCATAGTGCAGATGCCGTTGCCCTTAGGTATTGATGCCGACAAAGTTGTCGCCACGATAAATCCGAATAAAGACGCCGACGGTTTTCACGCGGATACTATCGGTAAATTTCTTGGCGGTGATAAAGAAAGAATTCCTGTCTTCCCAATGGCTATTATGGAAATGGTAAAAGCCAGCGGAATTTCTTTGCACGGCAAAAGTGCGGTAGTAGTGGCAAATTCGCACAGGTTTGGAGATTTGATGAAAAAACCGTTATTTGATGAAGGAACTCTGGTCGACGTAATATTCTGCGACGAATTGGAGAGCCAAAGTCACAGGGGTGCTCTAGTTAATGCTCAAATTATGATTACTGCTTGCGGCAGAGGGGGCTTAATAAGGAGAAATATGGTTCCTAAAGCGGCTCTAATTATTGACGGCGGGATAATTGAAATAAGCAATAAGATTTTTGGCGATGTGGATTTAGAGAGTTTTGAGGGAACAGACACTGCGATATCTCCTGTTCCTGGCGGAGTAGGACCTGTAACTGTTGCATGTTTGCTTAGGCGCGTAACAGAACTTGCTTTTGATAAGTGATAAAATGGACTATAAAAATTATTTTAAAAACAAAAGAGTGACAATAATGGGTTTGGGTCTTTTGGGGCGTGGCGTCGGTGACGCCGCTTTTTTGGCCGAGTGCGGGGCGAAACTTACGATTACGGACTTAAAAACAAAAGAGCAGTTAAGACCATCACTTAAAAAGCTCCGGAAATATAAGAATGTAAGGTTTGTTTTAGGGAGGCATCGGTTGGGAGATTTTCGCAATTGCGACATGGTGCTGAAGGCCGCCGGCGTGCCGCTTGATTCTCCATATATAAAAGAAGCCAGAAAAAATAAAATTCCAGTGGAAATGAGCTCGTCACTTTTTGCCAAGCTCGCAAGTATTCCGATTATTGGCGTTACGGGAACACGCGGGAAATCTACCGTCGCGTATCTTATACATCACATATTAAAATCGGCCGGCAAAAAAGTTTTTTTAGGCGGCAATATTTTGGGTGTTTCCACGCTCGCGTTTTTGTCCAAAACCAAGCAACACGACTATGCTGTGTTGGAATTGGACTCATGGCAACTGCAGGGATTTGGCGATTTTAAATTAAGTCCGCATATTTCTGTTTTTACGACCTTTCTGCCGGACCACATGATTTATTACAAAAATAATATGAAAAAATATTTTGCCGACAAGGCGAATATTTTCAAGTATCAGAAGAAAGAAGACGTTCTTATTGCCGGCCGTCAGGTGTATCCGGTTATCAAAAAATACAAAGGAAAGATAAAAAGCAAAATTATTATTCCGAAAGGAAAATTACCCAAGGGATGGAAGTTTCCTTTGCCGGGGAAGCACAATGAATATAACGCCGCTTTGGCGGTTGGGGTCGCGCGTTCACTTTGGATTCCGGACGTAGTGATTAAAAAAGTACTGGCTACATTTTCTCCCGTACCCGGACGGCTTGAACTTATCCGTACGGTAAGTGGAGTTAGGGTCTATAACGATACCAATTCCACAACGCCGGATGCCACCATAGCCGCACTCCGCGCTCTCGGCATTAATTCTGGACATCCTAATTTAGGACATCCGATGTCCAAAATTAACAAAAGGCGGATAATTTTGATTATGGGCGGAGCAGACAAGGGTCTTGATATGAAAAAGTTAATAAAAGAAATTCCAAGGTATTGTAAAGCAACAATTTTTCTCTCTGGCACTGGCACTTCCAAACTGAAAACTGAAAACTCAAAACTGAAAACTATTACCGAATACAATAATTTGCGCGGTGCAGTGGAAAAATCTTATCAAATTGCAAAAAAGGGAAATGTGATATTGTTAAGTCCAGCTTTTGCATCATTCGGTATGTTTCGCAATGAGTACGATAGAGGTAATAGGTTTGTTAGATTAGTAAAAAAGTTGAAATGAAAGAAATTAATTTAGAAAAAATTAGAAACGTTCATTTTATAGGTATTGGAGGAATTGGTGTTTCGGCTGTGGCAAGAATGATGCTTGCGCAAGGCAAAGGTGTTTCCGGTTCGGATATATCCCCATCGCGGATTACCAAGGAGCTTGCGGAACTGGGCGCCCATGTTTCTATTGGTCACAAAGTGGAAAATATTCCAGAAAGTGCCGATTTAATGATTTACACGATAGCTGTCTCGCCGAATAATCCTGAATTTGAAGAAGCCACGCGTCGAAACATTCCAGCTGTTTCATATCCGGAATTTTTGGGAATAATTTCCGAAAATATGTTTACTATTGCCGTTTCGGGAACTCACGGGAAAACTACAACTACGGCAATGGTCGCGGACGTGCTTTGGAACGAAGGAATTAATCCGACAGTAATTGTGGGGAGCTTGCTTGAAAAGGGTGGCTCTAATTTTATTGCCGGAGAAACACCCTCGCATATTTTCGGTCAAGAATATGAAAATGGAGTTCTCGTCGTAGAAGCGTGCGAATACCAGCGTTCGTTCCTTAATATTCATCCGCAAGTTCTTATCATTACGAATATTGATAATGACCACCTTGATTATTATAAGGATATATACGATGTAATCTCGGCTTTCAATGAAGTTGCTCGTAAGGTTCCGGAGAGCGGATTTGTAATAGCCAATACCCAAAATTCTTACGTTAAAAGGGCTTTAAGGGGTGTGAAAGCGGTTATTGTGGATTATTCCTCATACAACGTTTCTAAGCTCAATTTAAAGGTTCCAGGGGCTCATAATAAGGAGAATGCTAAGGCGGTTTTGGCTCTAGTTTCAGTACTTAGGTCTGACGAAATTAAAGCCGAGGAAGCACTAGAGAATTTCTCCGGTACTTGGCGGCGGTTTGAATATAAAGGAAAGACGGCAAGCGGTGCGGAGGTTTATGACGATTATGCCCATCATCCGACGGAAGTTAAAGCAACCCTAGCCGGCACGCGCGAAAAATTCCCCGATAAACGTATTGTCGTAGTATTTCAGCCCCATCTTTACTCGCGCACCAAACTTTTACTGGACGATTTCGCGCGCGCCTTCGGAGACGCCGACGAGGTAATTCTTGCGCCGATTTACGCCGCCCGAGAGCCGTTTGACCCGAGCATAACAAGCGAAATACTCGCGGAGAAAATCGGCGCCCGCGCTTTGGCCGATTTTGAAAGTGTAGAAAAACATTTGCGCGATAACCTAAGAGAAGGAGACATTATAATCACCATGGGTGCGGGGGATATTTACAAGGTAGGGGAAAACTTGGTAACTTAAAGTTAGTACAATTTGTTAAGGAATTGAACAATGAATAATCCTTGTTGCGCTGAATGTGGTACCCCCGCGTATGGTTCGTTCGGAAGCACTAAAGCAGGAGACATAATTGAAGCTGAAGAAGGCAAAAGGGAGTAGAATAAAATAAGGTGTCTGTGCGAAATGTGCGCCACATTTTACTGTAACACGCGTTTCAAATGGCTCCGTCCTTTTTGGTTTAGGTTGCCGATTCCGATGTGGAAAATTTTCAAACTGCTAGGTATTCGCGCTTTTGACCCCGCCCAATGACGGGGTTTTGTTTTTATGATACCTTCCACATATGACAACTTTATATATTGTTGCCACCCCAATAGGAAACCTTGAAGACATTACGCTTCGGGCGCTTCGGATTTTGAAAGAGGTTGATGTGATTCTCTGTGAAGACACTCGCGTGACGAAGCGGCTACTCGCGCGTTACGGAATTTCCACACCAACGGAAAGCTTCCATGCGCGAAGTGAAAAGTCGAAAGTTCATAAAGCCATAAAGTTGCTTGAAGAGGGCAAAAATCTGGCTTTGGTGTCGGATGCCGGCACGCCGACCATTTCCGACCCCGGGGTTTTACTTGTTTCTCAAATCCGCGAACACTTTTCCAAAGTGAGACTTTGGACAGAAGCCATTCCAAGGTCTCACTTTGGAATTCAAATTGTTCCTATTCCAGGGGCCTCGGCGGTCATTTCTGCCTTATCCGCTTCCGGAATACCCGCTTCCGAGTTTCTTTTCTTGGGTTTTCTTCCCCATAAAAAGGGTAGAGAAACGTTGTTTAAGGAAATCGCCGCGGCCAAACGCACAGTTGCTTTTTATGAGTCGCCACATCGGATAATAAAAACACTTAAATCTCTTGTAACGCATATCCCCGAAAGGAAGCTAGTTATTGCCCGCGAACTCACCAAAATACACGAGGAATTTGTTTCGGGTACGTCCGCCGAGCTATTGGACTATTTTGATAAAAATAAGGAAAAAATCCGCGGGGAGTTTGTGGTTATTGTTTCTCCGCGCTGACTTTTTTATATTTTGGTTTTTTTGATATACTACCTCCATGTCAAAGAAGCGAATAATCATCATTTTAGGTCTTGTAGTCGCGCTTTTGCCGCTTCTCGGAATCCCGCGGGCGTTTAGAGAAGGGCTTTCGGTCTTGGCCGGCCTTGCTATTGCCGCGGTAGCATTCCTTCTTCGCCGTAAATCTAGGGATGAAGCACCAGCTGAGCGAAATGACACATTTTCCCAAAACGGAACACAAAGCGCATTTTCCGGGGTTATGGGAACGAATCATAAAGAGCCCCCGGTTTCATAAACAATGAAGTTTCTCCGGCGAAAATCTGTAGTAGTAGGGACATCCCTAGGAGTTCTTCTTATTGGGGGATATTTCGGAGTTTCGCGCGTTTCCATCACGACCTATGATTCTGACAATAAGACGATTATAGCGACGACCACCGAAACATCCTCAATTACTAATACTGCACCGGCGAAAACCATATCTGAAAAAAATAATCTTCCTCCCGTGATGCACCTAAAAACGCCGGAGCCGGTGAAAGGCATTTATATGACCTCCTGCGTCGCCAGCACGCCTTCGTGGAGGGAACGTCTGGTGAAGCTTGTCCAGTCCACGGAATTGAATTCCATAGTCATTGATATAAAAGATTACAGCGGAACAATTTCATTTACGCCTACAGACCCGCTCCTTAAAGAAAATGGCGGCGAGGGGTGCCGCAGCGCTGATATGCAAAAGTTTGTCGCCCTACTCCACGATAAAGGCATATATGTTATCGGGCGCATCACCGTTTTTCAGGACCCGTATTATGCGAAGATTCATCCCGAACTTGCGGTGAAGCGTCTTTCTGATGGAGCCACATGGAAGGACTTCAAAGGGCTTTCTTTCATTGATGTCGGAGCCAAGCCGTTTTGGGATTACATAGTCGCCCTTTCCAAGGAATCTTACAGTATCGGCTTTGACGAGCTGAATTTTGACTATGTGCGCTTTCCTTCGGACGGGAATATGAAGGATATTGATTTTACCTGGGACCAGGGGAAGACGAAGGCCGAAGCGCTCAGGGAATTTTTTGAGTATTTACACGGGCAATTAAAAGGCACGGGAATAGTGCTTTCCGTGGACCTTTTCGGAATGACGACAACAAACACGGACGATTTGAATATCGGTCAGATTTTAGAGAACACCTTGCCGTATTTTGATTTCATAGACCCGATGGTCTATCCGTCGCATTACCCGGCGGGCTTTAATGGTTATAAAAACGTGAACGCGCATCCATACGACATAGTGAAGTTTTCGCTTGACCGCGCCGTCGCCCGAGCCGCTGCTACGACTACCACTATTAACTTATACGGAAGCAAACTTGTTTTGCCTGCGTCTTCGACCACACCCGCGCTTTGGAGCAAACCATCTTTCCCGGCATCAAAAATCCGACCGTGGCTTCAGGATTTTGATTATCCGGTTACCTATACGCCAGAGATGGTTAAGGCGCAAATACAAGCGACATATGATGCGGGACTCAGAAGCTGGCTTTTATGGGATGCGGGGAATAAATACACCCCTTCCGTGCTTGACCCCGCGCCCTCCACAGAGTAGTATCACAGTAGATTCAGCCCTAGACGGAGACAATATGGGAAATTCCCCAAAAGAAGAGTATTACGAATGTGTCAGAAATATGAGTTTTGAGGACGTCGCGCTCGTGGAAAGTAAGAGCCCCACGAAAGAACAGGAAAAAAAAATTGCCGGAAGTTTCAAGTTTCGGCGCGCCCGCGAGCTTTATCTGCAGACAATCCACCACACTTTCTTACCGGCATGAGTCCGGCATGAGCATTGACGAGTAATAGTACCCCCGCCGTATCTTTGGCGGGGTGTTTTTTTTGGGATTTGATATACTTAATTTAAGGATATTCTCATGTCAAACCAGGAAGATATAACATATTTCGCGGAAACTGATTTCCGCAATAAGAAAATAAAATTCGGCATTAAAGCCAAAGACCGGACACGCCATCTCTACATTATCGGGAAGACCGGTATGGGGAAATCCACTTTGCTTGAAAATATGATTGTGCAGGATATTGCAAATGGCGAGGGGGTGGCAATTGTTGACCCTCACGGAAGTTTGGCCGAAAATCTTTTGAGCTATATTCCCAAAGAAAGGGTGAAGGATGTTATCTATTTCGCGCCGTTTGACATGGATTACCCGATATCCTTCAATGTGATGGAGGATGTTGGCGCGGATAAGCGGCATTTGGTGGCAAACGGGCTCATGAATGCTTTCAAAAAGATTTGGGAGGACATGTGGAGCGCGCGCATGGAGTACATTTTAAACAATGTCCTGCTGGCGCTTCTGGAGTATCCCAATGCAACCATTCTGGGAGTCAATAGGATGCTTTCCGACAAAGATTATCGCGACTTGGTGGTGTCTAAAGTTACTGATGCTTCCGTCAAAGCGTTTTGGGTTGACGAATTCGCCAAATACGGCGACCGTTATATGCAGGAAGCCGGCGCGGCCATTCAAAATAAAATCGGCCAGTTCATTTCCAATCCGCTCGTAAGGAATATCATCGGCCAGCCGAAGTCGTCGTTTGACGTGCGGAAAATAATGGACGAGAAAAAAATTCTTATTATGAACCTGTCAAAGGGCCGCATGGGTATTGAAAACTCGTCACTCTTGGGCAATATGCTGGTGACGAAGATTTATCTCGGAGCGATGTCGCGCGCCGATGCGACACTGGCCCAGCTGCAAAAGTTGCCGAACTTCTATTTCTACGTTGATGAATTTCAGTCGTTTGCCAACGAATCGTTTGCCGATATCTTATCCGAAGCCCGTAAATACAAACTTTGCCTAACCATTGCTCATCAGTACATCAACCAGATGCCGGAAGAAGTGCGCGACGCGGTATTCGGAAATGTCGGTTCCATGGTCACATTCCGCATCGGACCGGAGGATGCCGAGATGTTTGAGAAAGAGTTCGCTCCGGAATTTATCGCCGAGGACTTGGTGAATCTCGGTTTTGCCCAGATATATTTACGGCTCATGATTGACGGCATCGGCTCCAAACCGTTCTCGGCCACGACTCTGCCGCCGATTTCCTTGCCCGACCATTCGTATAAGGAAGAGATAATTACCGAGTCCAGGAAAAAATACGCTACTCCGCGAACGACAGTGGAAGCGGAAGTGAACAAGTGGTATGAACCGGTTCCCCCGCTTCATCCAAAAATCCCGCGCGAGAGGCGTCCCAAAATGGACAGTTCTCCGTCACAGAAAATAATCGGAGTAAGTCCAAGAAGCGAAGCGGGGAAATATCGCAATGACATATCGGTTGCTTCGGTTTCCTCTGCTCCCATTGTACCTACTCTGCCACCAGTACCTCCGAAAGTTGAAGTAGTGAGTATGCCCGCGCCTCGTCTTGTGTCCAGACAGGAAACGCTCCGGCCAGTATCATCACCATCGCCGAAGCCGTCACCTGTGACTAAAGTTTCTCCGGTGCATCTTGCAGATTTGCGTCCCAAGCGAGAAACAGGCCCCACAAGGAACTCATTTGCCCTTAAAGAAGCGCTTGCCGCGGCGCTTAAGGAAAAAAATAATATCCCGCCGCCGCGCGAAGATAGAATTTCGAAAAATGATACGACAAAAGATTCTTCCGAAAACGGCCTGAAGGAGGAATCCAAAAAATGGGAAGAAATGAAAAAAAGGGATGAAGTTACAAACGCACCCAAAGAAGTTCCTGAAGATGTTTTAAAGAAACTTTTAGGAGAATAGAATTATGCGCTTTCGCGTCGGAATTTTTCTTTTATTTATAATCCTGCCGTTTTTCGCGCGAGGAAGCGTTATTTTTTCTGAAATAATGTACGATTTTCCGGGAATCGAAGGAGGAGGCGAACACGATTGGGTAGAAGTGACTAATACAGGAGCTTCCTCGGTGGATTTATCAACTTATAAATTTTTTGAAGCTAATACCAATCATTCTTTAAAACTTGACCGCGGTTCCGCCACGCTTTCGCCCGGAGGTTTTGCGGTTATCGCCAGCGCCACCACAACCTTTCTCGCCGATTGGCCAAATTTCAGCGGCACGCTTTTTGACAGCTCTTTTTCGTTAAACAGCAACGGAGAACTGTTGAAACTCTGCAGCAGTTCTTGTTCCGCGGAAGGAAGCGTGGTTGAGGACAGTCTTACTTACGCGCCTATCGACAGCGCAACAAATAATGGAGATTCCCTCCAGAAAGTAGATGGTAGTTTTATAGCCGCATTGCCTACACCTGGCGCGGGAACTTCCGAAAATAACGCAAATACCAATACCGTGACAAGTACTCCCACTGAAATAAACTCAGGGACTGCAAGCGCTAATAATTCATCATGGCCGGTGGAACCGCAGGTATTCGCCGATGCCGGCAAAGACAAGATTGCGATTGTGGGCGCGACTGCTGTTTTTAGCGGCAAAGCATACGGTCTCAAAAAAGAGCCGCTTGAAAATGCCCGTTTTCTCTGGAATTTCGGCGACGGCACGATTGGCGAAGGGAAAATTGTGGAGCATACATATCGTCACCCTGGCGATTATCTTGTGGTTATGGAGGCCGCTTCCGGATATTTTTCCGGCCAAGACCAGCTTAAGGTGCGAGCCTTGCCCTCGCCGCTCGCCGTTTCCGCCATTACCGACGGATCGGAATATTTTATTGAACTCCATAACGCGTCCAACTCGGACATTGATATTTCGTCCTGGGGATTGGCACTGGGCGATAAAATTTTTGAAATTCCGAAGAACACGTTTGTTATGAGTGGCAATCATCTTGTTTTTGGAAACGAAACAACCGGACTTACTGTGGTTTCGGGGAGCGTGCCGGAACTCCGCTATCCAAACGGCACATTGGCTTACCGCTACGGAGAAACAAAACCAAATATTCAGATAACACCGGGCAATAACACCGTTGCGCAAGCAGTTGAGTCCGACATATCAGCGGATGTAAAAAATAAAACATCGGTTGCGGCCGCCGAAAGTGAACAAGCAACACCGGAAAATATGGATGCCGCGGCAACATCTGCAAAAAGCACTCGTTCGAACTATATTTGGTTTTTGGGGGTCGGAGGAATTTCCCTCATAGCTCTCGCTGGAATATTTCTTACGCGCCGATATGGAGAGCCCGAGGACGAAATAGAAAAACTTGCGCGAGAGATAGAAATTATAGAGGAGTAGAAACATTCAACCTCAATAGTAGGGTAAAAATCACTACG
Source organism: uncultured Candidatus Saccharibacteria bacterium (assembly GCA_964366065.1). Lineage (GTDB taxonomy): Bacteria > Patescibacteriota > Minisyncoccia > Phycocordibacterales > VMEP01 > JBAZYZ01. Next base: position 11,756 of record CAYISF010000011.1, read on the forward strand.
GGGTTGGAAAACAAGCTATTTTGTTGTATTGTCTTGTAATCTATGGAGGAAAATAAAGAAGGGCAAAAAAGCCATAAGACAATACTAATTACTGGAGGAGCTGGGTTTATCGGTTCGCATTTGTGCGAACGCCTTGTTCGGGATGGACATAAGGTTATATCGCTTGATAATTACTTTACGGGTAGCCGCGAGAATCACGTGTCTGGGGTTGACTATCGCGAGGGGCATACTAAAGATATAGAAAAATATATTCCCGAAAAGCCCGATATCATTTATCATCTCGGCGAATATTCGCGTGTTGCGAAAAGCATAGAAGAACCGGCGCTCGTGTGGAATCTAAACATGGAAGGCACCTTTGGCGTACTCGAGTTTTGGCGCACGCGAGGAGGGAAACTTGTGTACGCCGGCTCGTCAACCAAGATGGCAACGCCGCGTCCCGAAGGCATTGCCGGCCGCGACCTATCTCCGTACACGTGGTCCAAGGCCTCCAATACCGAATTAGTGCATAACTATGGCTATTGGTATAAACTCCCGTACTCAATCGCCTATTTTTATAACGTTTACGGACCGAGGGAGCGAGCGGGTGAGTATGGCACCGTCATAGAAATATTCAGGCAAAAAATTCTCAAAGGAGAACCGCTAGAAGTGCGTCTTCCCGGCACACAAGAACGTATTTATACGCACGTGAATGATACGGTAGAAGGATTGATTCTCGTGGGAGAAAAAGGAGCGCGCGACGAATACAGCATTGCCGCGGCGGAAAGCTATCCGATATTAGAAGTGGCTAAACTCTTTGGCGGCGAGATAGCAATGCTTCCCGCACGCTCGACCAGCCGGCCTTCTGCGGCGATAGACACCGATACGGGGAAAATAAAAGCGCTCGGATGGAAACAGTCCCACGCGCTCGAAGATTATATCCGCAAAATTAAAGAAGATATTTCGCCCTAGTAAATGAAAAAAATTCTCATTTTCTCTTTGGCTTATTATCCTCATTTTTCCAGCGGAGCGGAGGTGGCCATAAAAGAAATCACGGACCGCATCAATCCGGGCAATATCGAATTCCACATGGTTACGCTTCTTTTTGACCGCGTAGCGCCACGCGAAGAAAAAATTGGCAACGTCTTTGTGTATCGGGTCGGTTTCGGCGGAACATATCTCTCGAAGATGTTGTATATACCGCTTGCCGCGCTCAAAGCGCGTTCATTACATAGCATATTTCATTTTGACGCTCTTTGGTCGGTAATGACCTACATGCTGTTCCCGGTAGTGCTCGCAAGGTGTATTGGCGTTTCAGCTCCGCACATACTCACGCTTCAAGACGGCGATCCTTACGAAAAAGTCTTTGAGAGATGGTTTATTCGGCCATTTGCGCCACTGCTTAATTTCGGCTTTAGGAGCGCGGCGGTGGTACAGACCATTTCCACTTATCTTGCGAGTTGGCCGCCAAGACGCGGGTACAAAGGGCCAATTGAAGTCATCCCCAACGGTTCATCGCTGCAGTCTGCGCAAGAATTCTCTGCAGAGGAGATTTCAAAGCTAAAACAGCAGATAGGGAAAAAGAAAGGTGAAATATTTTTAATCAGTGTTTCGCGGCTCGTACATCAGAAAGGAATCGATGCCGTTATCCGTGCACTTCCTTTCTTGCTGCTCAATATACGTTTCTTGATTGTCGGTGACGGGCCCGATAAAGATATGCTTGTGAATCTCGCCGGAGAACTTGGCGTTACGGAACGCGTTATATTTACAGGCCAGGTTGATAGAACCATGACGGCAAAGTACCGTAAAATATCCGATATTTTCGTACTGCCGAGCCGTTCGGAAGGACAGGGTATTTCATTTGTCTCCACGATGGTGTCAGGGCTCCCGATAGTCGCTACTCAAGAAGGGGGCATCGCGGACTTTCTTTTTGATGCTAGGCGGAATCCCAATAAGGAGACAACCGGCTGGGCGGTAGACAAAGATTCTCCCGGACAAATTGCCGAAGCGGTGAAAGAAATTATGGCGAATCCGGAGCAGGCAAAGAAAGTGGTCGCCACCGCGCGCCGGTTTGCATTAGATAATTTTGACTGGAACATTATAGCCAAAAACATGCGCGAGAAAGTATTTGGGCGGGTGTTGATTTGACAAAAAGGATAATTAATGATACCAGTTAACTAGTCTTAAAGGGCTATTTTTTGTTGTTTGTTAATTTTGTACAGAAGGAGGTGGCAAAGTGTCACAGGTGCGAGTTTCTGTCGCTAATTTGGCCTATTTCGTACATGTATTCGGTGCTCCAGCATCAATCCAATTTGGCATTTGCAACCCCAAAATGTTAGAGAAAGGCATTACTCAATTTCAGGCACTGGGTGGGGGAGCTGAACTAACCGAAAATGGAATGAGGTTTCTGAAAACTAAATTTGGCGCGGAGAGATTCGAGAAAGACGAAATCACCGGGTTCTATGACGCTCGTTTTCTCGTCGATGAGTCCCATCTCGAGGGGGTATTTAATCTCTTTGAAGAGATTGGAGGTAAGAAAAGTCCCTATGAACTTGACCCGATTCGGGATATTATCGCAGAGATTTCTGGAAAAGAATTCTCTGAAATTGGGACAATTCTTACACCAAACGAAGTAGCGACGATTCAGGTCAGATACGTGAAATCCATGTGCCAGAAACCAGCTGAAGACGGCATAGGCACTTCTTTACGCAGTATTGCCGGCGTACCATCACGGCGATTGTTTCGCCTATACGGACTACAAATGCCAAGCTACGAACTCTACATAAAAATGATGCGTTCGCCGGTCGTCAGGGCTCTTTATCCCGACGAACTTGCTACAACCGATGGCGGAAGCCGAAAAGGTAAAACGCGAGATGGTTTTGTCATCTCCGATAATCTCTTTGAAGCTTGAATCTTTGCATTACTTTTGCCCCGGGTTTTACCCGGGGCTTTCTTCAAATAATTCTCTACTTATAGAAAATTGATTTAAAAAACAAATAAGGATAATGTATGTTAATGGACTCATATGGTTTTTCAGTTAAGTTGGTTAAAAAAGCGGGCGAGCTTCTTTTGAAACGCTCAAGGGAAGTATTTGAAGTTGGCACAAAAAATAATGATCCTAAAGATATCGTTACGACGGTTGATTTTGAGATTAACAATTTTTTAATTAACGCCATTAAGGAAAAGTTTCCGGAACATAGCATTTATTCGGAAGAAGGTGGCGGGAAAGAGAAAAAGAAGAAATTTCTTTGGATTATTGACCCCATTGACGGCTCCGCTAATTTTTCCCGCGGCATTCCGCATTTTTCCATCTGCTTGGCTTTCCTTAAAGACGGCATACCGGAGGCGGGCGCGGTTTATAATCCCGTCACCAAAGAATTATTCAGTTTTAAAAAAGGAAGCGGCGCGTTTTTGAATGGAAAGCCAATCACTGTTTCAAAAACGACTGACCTAAGAGAAGCATCGGTGTTTCTTCACGCCGGGCGAAAACCTGAACTCTGGGAATGGGGAGGCATATCCTACACGAAACTTCTCGGTGCCGTGAAGAAAACCTCCAATTACGGAGGTTCGGCTCTGGATGCCTGTTTCGTCGCGGCAGGCCGCATAGAGGCGAATATTTATGGGCAGCTTACGACAATGGACATAGCGGGCGCTATAGGTATTTTGCTTGAAGCAGGGGGAAGAATTGTGAACGGAAACGGAGAATCCGTTGTATTGTCAACAACTCCACAGAAAGTAATTATGTCTAACAACGAGAGCATAGAAAAAGCCCTCCTCAAGATTCTTTAATTCCAGTTAAGCAACCGCAAATTCCCTTTGACTCTCCTTTTCTTCAATAGACCTTAATTGGTCACGCTTTTGCTTGTATTCGGAGATAATATCCGGATGGAGCGGGGAATCTTCCAAAACTTCTTTCATAGCCTTGTTCCAGAAATCAAGACGAATTTCCGTGAGTGTTCGCAGGTCTCCCTCGGTTTTTTCCATTGACCTTGCGTAGTAATCAAGCAAATATCCTGCTTTATACACCCTCATAAGCTGCAAGCTTAAATACTCATCCTCTCCTCGATTTTTGCGTATATATTCGGAAAGAAGTTTCTCAAATTCCGGATTATGCAACATCATATAGTTCAAAAATCTCGCCCACCCTTCGTATTTGTTGCCGAAATGCACGGTTGAGTAATTTGGAACACAATCAAGCACGTATACAGTATTTTTATTGAGGCGGAAATTATGCGGAACAAAATCCGTATGGGTCAGGTGGTTTGAATATCTATCTATATTTTCTTTATTT
>CAYISF010000012.1:0-14603 GCA_964366065.1 uncultured Candidatus Saccharibacteria bacterium
AGTAAAGAAAGTTTTTGCCGGAGAAATTGCCGCGGCAGTCGGGCTTAAAGACACTATTACATCCGATACCCTCTGCGATGAATCGCACCCGGTTATTCTGGAGCGCATCGTTATTCCGGAACCGGTTGTGTCGCTCCGCATCGAGCCGAAAACCAAAGCCGACCAGGAAAAAATGGGCATGGCCTTAAATCGCATGACCCAGGAAGATCCGACCTTCCGCGTGACGACCGACCAGGAGACCGTTGAAACGGTTATATGGGGAATGGGAGAACTCCATTTGGAAATTATTGCCGACCGCATGAAGCGCGAATACGGAGTGGAGACCAATGTCGGCAAACCGCAGGTGGCGTACAGGGAAACGATTTTGGGCAATGCCGAGGCGGAAGGCAAGTACATTAAACAATCCGGCGGGCGCGGCCAGTACGGCCATGTGCGCATCAGGATGAAACCGCTTGATAAAAGCGTGGACCCGGAGGACTTGCCGAAAAACACGAAACGCTCGCCCGGGTTTGAATTTGTGAACAGCATAAGAGGCGGGGTCGTTCCGCAGGAATACATTCCGGCGGTGGAAAAAGGATTGAAAGAAGCGGCGGACCGCGGTATTTTGGCAGGATACAAAGTAGTTGATATTTCTTGCGAACTCTACGACGGCTCGTATCACGAAGTGGACTCTTCCGAAATCGCTTTCAAGGTGGCGGCATCTATGGCCTTTCAGGACGCCGCCAAGCGTGCCAAGCCGGTTTTGCTTGAACCGATGATGAGCGTGGAAGTGGTTACGCCGGAGAAATTTATGGGCGATGTGACGGGAAACCTTTCGTCAAAACGCGCGCAGATAGAAGGCATGGACGAGCGCGGCATGAATAAAGTCATCAAAGCAACCGTGCCGCTCGGCGAAATGTTCGGATATATCACCAGCTTGCGTTCCATGACCGAAGGCCGCGCTTCTTTCACGATGGAGTTTAAGGAATTCGCGGTTGTCCCGAAAAACGTGGCGGATACTATCATTGCTGCGCGCGCATAATACCATTAAAGATTAAAGTTGGCACTTCTCGCCCCGTAGTAAGCGTAATCGCTTTACTACTGGGGTGCCAAATAACGTAGCTGCTATCATCATAGAAACTCGTAAGTAAAAAAAGATAAATTAAGTCAAAAAACTTATACACATATAGAGTGTGGTTTTTTCGTGGGGGGGTATAATTAAAGTATTAAAAATAATTTTTTAAATTTGCTTCTATGGAAAATCTAAAAACTAGTTCTAACGTTTGGATCGGATTTCGCCATTTTATTGTTGCCGGTTTGGCTGCACCAATCCTGCTTAATCTAATACTCCTTGCTTTAGGATTCACAATCTTTCCCGGGATTATTAATCTAACAGGCATAATAGGTGCAAGTACAATCATTTCTATTATCGGCCTAGTTCTCGGAGTATTGTATTCAGTAAGATATTTAAAAAAGACATTTATTATTTCTTCTCCAAATTCAATAATAAACATAAGTTTGATATGGTTTATAGTATTTGAATTACTATTTACCCTTTACCCTTATCTTACCGGTTCAGTTGAGACAGCCCAATCCTTTAAAGATACGCTCACTTTCCAATTCATTAACGTAATCATTTTAAGCGCTTCTTTTTACATTCTCAATAAGACTTTTCTAAAAAGTAATCCGTAATTACGAGATAATTACGACTTACAACTAACGACAAATAAAAAAAGCCCGTCGCTAGACGGGCTTTTAAAATTCCAGGCCCTCTGTTATTTGCACAGAGGCCAGAAATTGGCCGCTTCTCCGGCATTCATCACCAGGAAGCCTTCGGAGGGGAACCCTCCTCGCTTCTCAACCCATGTCCTGATGTCAGGGGACAAAGAGGGATCATACCTGACTTCATAAGACGTAGGACGCGGCGAGAACGAGAACATGCCAGAGACGGCAACAGGGTTAACAGTCCGGACAAGTGTCCTAGTGCCGGTTGTTTTGTGAAATCTGAACACGGCTTTGTCCGTTATGCACACGTTCGGCCTTGCCTTGTCGGCAAAGCGCGCGCATGCCGATGTGCAACGCCCGTCTACTCTTACCTTTCGGCCCGTTTTGAGAACCTCGCTTACCGCGTCCTCAAAGAGATCAACTCTGCCTCCGCCGTTGTTGGAGATTACATTATTTGAGCCAACCGCTTCCCCGAAGGCCTTTACAAATGCTCCATCCTTTTCTTCCACGGTCGCGCAACTTGCCAGGAACGCTAGCAGTAGTAAAGCGATAACATGTCGCATACGTCCTCCTATCAAAGATCAAAGAGTTGAATTTTGAGATGCTTCCGTTACCTAATACCATTTTACCATATATCCCTGAATATTGCAATAGCCACCCACCTATAATGTTAAACGAAGCTAATGGAAACCCCGCCGTTTCCTCGGGAAACGGCGGGGTTGACTATTAATTGTCCTCTGCTAATATTGCCTTTATACGCATTTTGCGTTGTTTTTGTTTCTGCGCCTAAAAGCGCTTTTTAGTAATTATCAAATAATTGTGTTCGTGGCGGTTGCTACGAACCGCCAACCAAACTCATGGCAGAAGAATTTAAACGAGACAAGCCGCACATAAACGTCGGCACCATCGGTCACGTTGACCACGGCAAAACAACTTTGACCGCGGCCATTACCCGCCTCCTTGATATGAACAAGGACAAAGGTTACAGCGCCCGCGTGGAGAAAGTTGACCAGATAGACAACGCTCCGGAAGAGAAGGCGCGCGGCATTACCATTGCCCTTCACCACTCGGAATATCAAACACCGAATCGCCACTATGCTCACGTGGATGCTCCGGGACACTCGGACTACATTAAAAACATGATTACCGGTGCCGCCCAGATGGACGGTGCGATTTTGGTTGTGGCCGCGACAGACGGCGCTATGCCCCAGACCCGCGAACACGTTTTGCTTGCAAAACAGGTTGGAGTGCCGAAGATGGTCGTTTTTCTAAACAAGTGCGACCAGGTTGATGACAAGGAAATGATTGACCTTGTGGAAGAGGAACTCCGCGAACTTCTTGAAAAGACCGGATATGACGGCAAAAATGTGCCGATTATCCGCGGTTCCGCCCTGAAGGCCCTTGAAGCAACGTCCCTTGACGACCCGTGGGCGGTTAAAATTATGGAGCTTGTTTCAGCTATTGATGAATACATTCCGATTCCAAAGCGCGAAACCGACAAGCCGTTTCTTATGCCGGTTGAGGACGTATTCTCCATTGAAGGACGCGGTACCGTTGTAACCGGCCGTATTGAGCGCGGTATCGTAAAAGTGGGCGAGGAAGTTGAAATCGTCGGCTTGAAACCGACGATAAAGACCACCGTTACCGGCATTGAAATGTTCAACAAGAGCTTGCAGGAAGGCATGGCGGGCGACAATGCCGGAGTGCTTCTCCGCGGAACCAAAAAAGAGGACGTTACCCGCGGTCAGGTTATCGCCAAGCCCGGGAGCGTAACGCCCCACAGCGAATTTACCGCTGAAGTGTATATCTTAAAAAAAGAGGAAGGAGGCCGGCATACGCCGTTCTTTACAGGATACAAACCGCAGTTCTATATCCGCACGACAGACGTGACCGGAGAAGTGGCGCTAAATCCGGGAGTGGAAATGGTTATGCCCGGAGATACGGTCACTTTCAACGTGAAGCTGGTAGCGCCGGTTGCCCTTGAAGAACATCAGCGCTTTGCCATCCGCGAAGGCGGCAAGACCGTAGGAGCAGGAGCAGTGACTAAGATAACCAAATAACCAACAACTAACAACAAATAACTAATAAGAAATTCTTGTAGGTTATAAGTTGTCGGTTATGAGTTAATCCGATGCCCGTACAATCAAAAATCAAAAAAGGTTCTTCTAAAAAAGCCGCAGTTGCGCCGAGCGTCAAAGTTGTTACTAAGCCAGCCCCAAAACCGAAAGTTCCCCGAACAAAGGCGGCGGCAAAAGCGGAGGAAATCATTTCCAAACTCCGCATTCGCGTGCGCGCCTACGAGAATAAAATTCTTGACGCTTCGGTTAAACAGATAATTGACACGGCTCTCCGCTACGACGCGAAGATTGTCGGACCGATTCCTTTGCCGACGGAGATAAAAAAATATACCGTCAACCGTTCCGCCTTTATCTACAAAAACGCGCGGGAACAATTTGAAATGCGCATCCACAAACGGGTGATAGACATTTTGAATCCCTCTCCTAAAGTTATTGAGGCGCTGACGAATTTAAGTTTGCCTTCCGGCGTTGACATTGACGTCAAGATGGCGTAAATCAAGGAGCGCAAGCGACTATGATTTACGACCACCCCGCCCCAATTTTGCGTCTAGCGAGACACGCGAAGCGCGAGTAGCGAATAGCCACTTACGGTTCGGGGCGCAGCGCTTCGCCCGTCAAGGGAACTGCCTATTCGGCAGACGCACTGCGCAAAATAGTTGGAGGCAAAATTGGAGCGGGGTCATGATTTTTATGTTCGCCCCGCTCGCTAAAAATCTATGAAATTTCTATTAGGCACAAAACAAAATATGACGCAGTTTTTCGACGAAAACGGAAAGGCGTTTTCGGCGACGATTGTTACCGCGGGCCCTGTTACGGTGACGCAGGTCAAAACTAAAGAGAAAGACGGGTACACCGCGCTTCAATACGCTTTCGGCGCGAAGCGCGAGAATCTTATTTCAAAACCGCTTAAAGGCCACTTCAAGGGGCTGGGCAATTTCCGACATGTTCGCGAGGTAGCCATACCCTTGGGCGAAAATATAGAAGCAAAGGAAGGAGACACCCTAAACGCGGGAGTTTTCTCAAAGGGAGACATTATAGACGTATCGGGAATTTCAAAAGGAAAAGGTTTTCAGGGAGTCATCAAAAGACACGGTTTCCACGGCGGTCCGCGCACTCATGGGCAAAAACATTCCGAGCGTGAACCGGGTTCTATTGGAGGAGGTCTCCGAACGCGGGTGCCGAAAGGCATGCGCATGGCCGGCCGCATGGGTTCCGACCGAGTGACCGTCAAAAACCTGAAAGTGCTTGACGTAGATGCCGAGAACAATCTGCTTTTGGTCAAAGGAGCCATTCCGGGACGGCGCGGAACATTGATTGAAATAAGAGAAAGCGTTAAAAATAAATAATATGGAAGCAAAAGTTTACAACCAAAAAGGCAAGGAGACAGGAAACATAAGTTTGCCGGAGAGCGTTTTTGGCCTGCGCCGAAATGATAAACTGGTTCATCAGGTTGTTGTTTCCATGCAATCCAATATGCGCTCGGGCACCGCGAATACCAAAGGACGCGGCGAGGTTTCTGGCGGCGGCAAAAAACCGTGGCGGCAAAAAGGCACCGGTCGCGCCAGGCACGGCTCCATACGTTCACCCATCTGGAAAGGAGGCGGCGTAACGCACGGCCCTCTTAAAGAGAAGAATTACGGCAAAAAAATAAACAAGAAAATGCGCGTGAGAGCGCTCTATGCGGTGCTTTCGGCAAAACTTCGCGATGGCGAACTCTTCTTTGTTGATTCGATTTCTCTTTCGGAGCCAAGAACGAGGAAAGCCAGGGAAGCAATGCTCCAGCTCTCAAAAATACCCGGTGCGGAGGGCGTTGCAACGCGGAAGCGCGGAGCTCTCTACATGGCTCTATCCAAGAAAGACGGAAACGTCATCCGTGGTTTTCAAAATTTTAGCAATGTAGCGGTTGATGATGTTCGTAATATGAATGTAATTGACGCAGTAAATCATAAGTATGTTGTAATTACCGAACCGGAAGAAAGCATTAAAACATTGGAAACAAGAGTTCACCCTGTTAAGCCCCGCGAAGCGGGTCGGTCTAAGGCCGGATTTAACAGGGTAAAGTAAACTTATGACATCACCCAGAACAACGAAAAAAGATTTGGCCTTTGCTCTTCGGGGTCCGCGCATCACCGAGAAAGCCTCGTTTCTCTCGGGGAGTAATGTCTATACTTTTAATGTGCCGAAAAATTTCAACAAGATAGAGATTGCAGAGGCGATAGAATCTATTTATAAAGTGAAACCGATTCGGGTGCGCACAGTTGCTGTTCCCAAGAAGAAAATAATGAGCCGTGGGAAGCCGGGCATAAAGAAGGGCGGCAAGAAAGCGCTTGTCTATTTGAAAAAGGGAGATAAGATTGAATTCGTGTAACACGATGCCAATATGCGAATGAATACGAATTTACAAATGAATACGAATAATTTGTTAATCCATTCGTATCATTCGCATACATTCGTATATTGGTATGGTGTACAAATAGCATATGAAGTTTAAATTTTAAATAAAATAATTAAATTAATTTGCAAACGAAATGAAACAATATAAACCGACAACTCCATCAAGACGCCATATGTCCACGCTTAGTTTCCGCAAGTTTCTTACTCGTGGTAAGCCGGAAAAGTCGTTGGTCAGGGGATTTAAGCGGGGCATTGGCCGCAATAAAGACGGCCGCATAACCGTCCGCCATAAAGGCGGGGGACATAAGCGCGCGTACCGGTTTGTTGATTTTAAATACGACAAAATTGATATTCCGGCAAAAATAGTTTCCGTGGAATATGACCCAAACCGCTCCGGTTACATCGGCCTTGTCGTTTACAAAGACGGAGAGAAGCGCTATACGCTTTTGCCGCAGTCGGTTAAGGTCGGCGATACGTTTACCGTAGGGGAGAAGGTCCCCGTCACTCCGGCCAATCGTCTGCCTCTCCGAAATATTCCCGTCGGCACGTTTGTCTATAATATTGAACTCAAGCCGCGAAATGGCGCGAAATTGGCCCGCTCGGCCGGAGTGTTTGCGGAAGTGGTTGCTTTGGACAAAGGATTCGTTCATCTGAAGATGCCGTCGTCGGAAATTCGCCGTGTCTCTGAAAACGCCTGGGCGTCCGTGGGACAGGTTTCCAACGAGGAATATCATTTGGTTAATATAGGAAAAGCGGGCCGCAGCCGATGGATGGGCATTCGCCCGACCGTGCGCGGAAGCGCCATGAATCCGGTTGACCATCCTTACGGTGGAGGCGAGGGACGTTCAGGACGGGGATTGCGCCGCGCGAAGACAAAGTGGGGTAAACCTTCGGGCAAGGGACAAAAAACGCGCACGCCCAAAAAATACTCGAATATCTTTATTGTCTCAAGACGCCGCGTAGGTAAGAACAAGTAAGAAGCGAGCCAACAAAAATCCCCGTTATCGACGGAGATTTTTGTTGGCGAAGTCCCGCACCAAGCTTTGCTTTGGTGCGCGGATATTCCAACGTTTTTATTGTTTCCCGCCGCAAAGTTGGGAAGAAAAGAAAAGAGGGATAATCCGAGAAAAACTGCCTAAAAGGGCGGTTTTTCAAAAGGCAGCATATTTGACAAGGCCATTCAATTCGTCTACTATCATACAAAGCTCGTTTTGGAGCTATTTTAGTTTTGCTGGGAAATAAGGAGCTATATAGCGACTATATTTCCCGCAACCCCGCCCCTTCAGCCCGTTATTTTTTGAAAAGGAGATGTGAGGGTGGGTTTGTGTGTAAACTTGTAATTTGTAGAATATATTGCAGTAGGAAGGGGCGGGGTGGTGATTTTTACAGTCGCTCCGCTCGTTAAAAATCAACCACATGACCCGATCACTCAAAAAAGGCCCGTTCGTTGATGAACGGCTTTTAAAAAAAATTTCAGACAAACGCCCAGGAGAAACGGGCGCCATTAAGACATGGTCGCGAGCTTCGCAGATTTCTCCGGAAATGGTTGGTTTTACTTTCGGTATTTACAACGGCAAGGTCCACGTTGAGGTGCTAATCTCCGAAGACATGGTCGGGCATCGTTTGGGCGAGTTTTCGCCGACGCGGAAGTTCGTCCGGCACGGAGGCAAGATGCAGAAAGAAATTGAACAGCAAAAGAAAGACGCGGAAATCGCGGCCGCGCAGGCCACCAAAGCCGCTCCAGCAGAAACTAAAAAGTAAATCAAATTAAGGAGCGTAGCGACTATAATTTATTTACCCAAGCACCAAATTTACGAAATAAAATGGAAAGAAGTTTAGAAATTAAAATAAGTGAGTATACCCAAGGCGTCACTGGCCTGAATAAGGCCGGGCTATTCGCCCACGCGACACCCGCCATTATTTGCGGTAAATTTGGTGCTGGGTCATTATTTTCTAAAATCTCGCTAACGCTCGCTTAAGAAAATATATGCAATCCTCACTTACCAACTACCGACAGTCGCCGCGCAAGGTCCGCCTTGTTGCCGATTTGATAAAAGGGAAAACGGTGAAGAACGCTTTATCCGAACTTGACCTTTTGCCGAAGCGCGCCAGCTTGCCGCTTAAGAAGCTCATTCTTTCCGCGGTGGCGAATGCCAAGAATAATAATAAGGTTGATGCCGATAAGCTTGTCGTGAAAGACATGCGCGTGGACAAAGGAATAGTCATGAAGCGCATGATGCCGCGCGCCCGCGGTTCGGGATTCCAGATAAAGAAGCGGACAAGCCATATTCACGTGGTATTGGGGGAAATAGAAGGTTCAAAAATAGAAAAAAAGAAAAAATAATTTACCCCAGCCTTACTTTTACATCAATAATTAACACGATGATTAACTTGAACTTAAAAACCATATCAGAAGCAACGCGCTTCGCCCAAAGAGGGAAGGCCTATTCGACCACGCGCGTTGCGGGTATTTTAAGAGTAAAAGTAAGGCGGGGTGGCGATTTTTATAGTCGCTACGCTTCTTAAAAATCAGCCATGAGCCACATCGTCCACCCATATTCGCACAGATTAGGAATTTTGCGGGACTGGAAGTCGCGCTGGTTCGCTCTGGGTCCGAAATACAAGGAAATGCTCCGAGGAGACATCCTCATCCGCCAATATCTTTTGAAGCGGCTCCGCGGTTACTATGTGGCGGAGATAAATATTGAACGCGGCCCGAAATTGCTTAGAATTATCGTTAAAACCTCGCGGCCGGGCATGGTTATCGGCCGTTCCGGCGAAGGTTCCGTTAAGCTCCGCCAGGACATTGTTGCTTTCTTTAAGCGCGCCAAGCTCACGATGCCGCCGGAATTTAAGATTGACATAGAAGAAGTGCATTCGCCGGAATCAAACGCCACGATTGTTTCGCAATTGGTCGCCGAAGGACTGGAGAAACGATTGCCGTTTCGCCGCGTTTTAAAACAAACGATTGATAAAGTGATGGCTAATCGCGAAGTGAAGGGAGCGAAAGTCGCCCTCTCGGGCCGTCTTGGTGGCGCCGAGATGGCGCGCCACGAAAAGCTGAAAAAGGGAAGTATTCCGCTCCAGACATTCCGCGCCGATGTTGAATTTGCCCGCGAGCGCGCGCATCTTCCGTACGGAGACCTCGGTATCAAGGTCTGGATTTATAAGGGAGAGGTGTTCGAAAAAAAGTCTACAAGTAAAAAGTTATAAAGTTCATAAAGTCACAGACAAAAATCCCGACTTTAAAAACTTTCAACTTTATAACTTTATAAACTAAACATATGCTATTCCCCAAAAAAGTAAAATTCAGAAAGTGGCACAGTGGCCGGAAAAATCCGAAACGCATTGCGGCATCCGTGGAAACGCGCGGCACGGTCCTTTCCTATGGTTCATTCGGATTAAAGTCGCAGACCGCCGGACGCATTAAGTCGAATCAGATAGAGGCCGCCCGCCGGGCAATGGCCCGCCATTTGGGTAAAACCGGCCGTTTGTGGATACGCATTTTCCCCGACCGGCCCATAACACAAAAGGCGGCGGAAGTGCCGATGGGCAAGGGCAAAGGGGATCCGGTTGGTTTTTGCGCGGATATCAAATCCGGCCGCGTTATTTTTGAGGTAGACGGTATTGCGCCTGAAGTAGCCCGCGAATCATTGCGTAAGGCCGGAACGAAACTTCCGGTTAAGACCAAGGTCGTGTCGCGTGCCGGATAAAAAACTAAAAATGAAAAGCGAAAAATTAAAAGAACTGAAAACGGCAAGTGAAAGCGAACTCCAAAAGCTCGCGGCTGATAAGCGCGAAGCCCTCCGCCAATTCCGTTTCGGCATTTCCGGAAGTAAGGTTAAAAATGTTAAAGAAGGGGCAAAGCTCAAAAAAGACACCGCCCGTGTTTTGACGGAACTCTCGTCTCGCCGAAGGGAAGTTGGCGGTAAATAAAAAACTATGGCAAAACATTTATCACAAGGGAAAAAGCTTATGGGTGTAATTGTCTCCGACAAAATGGATAAAACCGTTGTGGTGGAAGTGACGAGGTATGTGAAGCATCCGAAATACCAAAAATATCTAAAGCGCCCCAAGCGTTATAAAGCCCATGACCCGAAAAATCTGATGAAAGGGAAAATCGGAGAGCGGGTAACTATCGTTGAGTGCCGTCCGGTATCAAAAAACAAGCGCTTCGCCGTTATTTACGAATAAAAAAATAGAGGTTATAGATTGGAGGTTAGAGATTAGAAAATCCAACTTCCAACATTTAACCCCTAACTTCCAACATCTAATATCCAAATCTATGGTCCAAGCAGGAACAACCGTAAAGATAACAGATAACTCCGGCGGAAAAATCGGCAAGATATTTAAAATTCTCGGGGGTTCGATGCGCCGCTACGCGCAGATTGGCGATGTGGTTATTCTTTCAGTCAAAATTGCCGAACCTCGGAAAGCGGTCAAGAAAAAAGATGTCGTTAAAGGAGTCGTCGTCCGCCAGAAGAAACCGTTCCGCCGTTCCGACGGTTCTTACATCTCGTTTGACGACAATGCCGTTGTTTTGATTGATAAAGAAAAGTCGGAACCGCTGGCCGGACGCGTTTTCGGGCCGATTCCGCGCGAGCTCGGAGAGCGCGGTTACCAGAAGATAATTTCGCTTGCGCCGGAAGTGGTATAAATTGAGGAGCGAACATGGTGAGCGACTACAATTTACTTCCACCCAGCCCTAATTTTGCGAAAATATATGTTACCAAATAAACATAACAACAGAATAGACATAAACAACAGCGGCGCGTTTTGGCGAATAGCCAAGCCCTATTCGGGCGCAGCGCTGCGAGGTGGTATTATTGGCAAAATTAGGGCTGGGTCATTATTTTCTAAAACTCGCTTCGCTCGCTAAGAAAATATATGAACATAAAGAAAAACGACAATGTAATAATTATATCTGGCAAGGATCGCGGCAAGACCGGGAAAGTGGTAAAGGTTTTTCCCTCGGCAAATCGCGTGGTTGTTGAAGGGATGAATATGCAGAAGCGCCACGAGAAGGCGCGTAAGCAGGGAACTAAAGGGCAGGTTGTGAGCATAGCTATGCCCTTGCACGCGTCCAATGTGATGATTGTTGACCCAAAGTCGGGGAAGAGAACGCGTGTCGGCAAAAAATTGGTGGGGAACAAATATGTTCGCATTGCCAGAAAAAGCGGAAGCGAGATATAACACGATGCCAATATACGAATAAAAACGAATTATACGAATAGAATTCCATTAGTATCATTCGCATGAATTCGTATATTAGTATCGCGTAAAAATTATGCAATCAATTAAAGAAAAACAGAATAAAGCGTTTGAAAAAATGAAAGGAGTTTTCGGTTACACAAACACCCTTGCCTCGCCGAAGCTTGTGAAAGTCGCTGTGTCATCCGGTATCGGCTCTCTCGTTAAGAAGGACAAAAATAAAGGAGCATTTGTGGCTGAACGCCTGGCGAAAATTACCGGACAGAAGCCGGTCGCGCGCGGTGCGAAGAAAGCCATTGCTACTTTCAAAACCAGGCAAGGAGAAACGCTGGGCTACCTAGTGACGCTTCGCGGAAAGCACATGTATTCTTTTTTGGACAAATTTTTCAATGTCGCCCTTCCCCGGACTAAAGATTTCCGCGGAATTTCCCGCGATGCGGTTGATGCCGTTGGCAATCTCACCATTGGTATCAAAGAAAACAATATTTTTCCGGAAACCTCGGACGAGGAATTGAAAGATGTTTTCGGTTTTGCTTTAACCATCGTTTCCACCGCCAAAAATAAAAAAGAAGCCACGGCTTTTTACGAACTCTTGGGCGTACCGTTCAAGAAGTCATAGCGCGGACTAGACGTGGACTAGACGCGGAATTATGCGGAAAGGGAAATCCAAACAAAACCTCTATCCGACTGGGTAGTGGTTTTTCTTTGACAAATATATAGCAAGGAGTACCATTTATTTTGGAAGTTGTTTTTCCAAACAGGAGTTTTTCCTTTTTAAGGGAGATTTGAAATGTCGCGAAAAAATCTTTTGACTTTCCGTGGTGCCGAAGAAGAATCTCGCCGGATTGCGGCGAGGAATGCAATCTGGGACCGAAATGAAGTCCGGGTCCGCCTTGCCGACCAAGACGAAATAGACCCATTTGAAGTCATGGACCTAATCGGTTCACGATCGCCCGAAGCAAGGGGTGGGCGAGAAGCAGCCAGGAATAGTGAGACAGATAGTGCGCCGTGTTCCAGTTGCCGCATTGAATCTTGCTCCGGCTCGTTCGGTGAATGTCTGCTTGATACCGACCCAGCCAAGGCCTTGAGTATGGACAGGCGCGAAAGCGACCAAGAAGAATTGCCTCAACGAGAAACGGCCCAAGGACTCAAGAAGCCGGACGAGACGGCGCGTGAAAACGCTGAGTTTCAGTTCAAAATGCTGGCTTTTGCGACAAACTCGGCGCTGAACTCAAGCAATCTGCCGCCGGAACCCATTCCTAGCCCGCGGCTTGCGAAAGCATATGTTTTGTTATCCGTTTCAAATTGTCGCGGAACCCGCGCCAATCTGAGACACCGGCCGTAAAATCTCCCGTCCGGAGACGAGTAAGGCCTAAAAACGCCCAAGCCCAGACTCGGGCGTTTTTTAATCATCATTTGACTTATAGGTACCTTTCAATTAGTATGGGACAAGCTCGTTTGAGCTTTTTTGTTTAATCCCTTTCTCTCCTTTTGGGGAAGACCTAAAAGAAAGGAAAGGAGAAATTAGCAAAATTTAAGGAATGGCACCCCTCGGGGATACTCGGGATGCTCATTTTTTATAGTCGTTCCACTTCTTAAAAAATGGCAAAAACATCAACCAAGGCGCGTTCGGCCAAGAAGCCAAAATTTAGCTCGCGGAAAGTGAACCGCTGTTTTAAGTGCGGCCGCAAACGCGGTTTTATGCGCGATTTCGGCTTGTGCCGCATATGTTTCCGTGAACTTGCCAATGAAGGCATGATTCCGGGCATTAAGAAATCAAGTTGGTAATGGCTTTGCCCCCGCTTTTGTTTTCAACTTTTTGAAAACAAAAGCGGGGCCGCAAAACATTACCCAGCCCTTTCCTTATTAATCTTGGAGACGGTCGTAAAAATAATGTTTTTATCCAAAATTAACAAATCGTAGTAAAGATAAACAAAGAAAGAGCTGGGTGGCGATTTTTAAGTCGCTCCGCTCGTTAAAAATCAGCCATGGACCCTATCAGCGACATGATCATCCAAATTAAGAATGCCAGCAACGCCGGTAAAGACGTTATTTTGGTGCCGCATTCAAAGGTAAAATTTGCCATCGCGACCGCGCTTATGAAAACCGGCTTTGTCGGCAATGTGGCCAAGCGAACCAAAAAGACCAAAAAGTTGATTGAAATCGCCATAGTTTACGGCGCCGACGGCAAACCGAAAGTGCAGGACGTAAAACGTATTTCCAAGCCGTCACGGCGCGTGTATAAGAGCGTGAAAGAATTGCGGCCAATTCGACAGGGATATGGCATTACTCTTCTTTCAACCCCGAAAGGCATTCTTTCGGATAAAGAAGCGCGGAAGGAGCATGTCGGCGGAGAAGTAATTCTTACCATATGGTAAGAAAACTAAAAATGAAAAACGAAAAACTAAAAGAAAATATACGAAATACTTTTGATGAAAGTTTTTATTTTTTAACTTTTAATTTTTAACTTTCCCATGAGCAGAATCGGCAAACAACCCATCATTTTCCCAAGTACCGTCACTGTGACCCAAAACGGTCCGGTCATTGTAGTGAAAGGTCCGCAGGGCGAAATTTCCCGTATCTTTAAAAATGAAAGCGAAATTTCCATTACGATTGACGGTTCGTCGATTACCCTTACCCCGAAGAAGGACAACGTTTTTGTCCGCTCTCTCTGGGGAACTTACGCGTCGCACCTGCGAAACATGATAGCCGGAGTGCAGACGCCGTACGTCAAGAAACTCATTTTGGAAGGAATCGGTTTTAAATCGGATGTATCGGGGACTAATTTAAATCTGGCACTCGGCTTTTCACATCCCGTCAAAGTGCCTATTCCGGCGGATATCAAGGTTAAGGCTGAAAAGAATATCATTACCGTAAGCGGAGCGGACAAAGAGCATGTCGGTGAGTTTGCCGCGAAGGTGCGGGCTATGAAAAAACCGGAACCATATAAGGGTAAAGGTTTTCATTACGACAACGAAGTGGTTCGCCGGAAGCAGGGCAAGAAATCTGCCTAAAACAGAAATTAGAAATTGAAAATTATAAATTAGAAAAATCAAACTTCCAACTTCTAATCTCTAACATCTAAATCTAGCTTCTAGCATCTAACATCTATCCTCAATTGTTATTCCCCCAAAGCTATTCTCTCAAACCGGCCTATCTGAATATTCTCTCCCAATTTTCCTATCACTGATTTAATTAGTTGCTCAACAGTTAAAG
>CAYISF010000013.1:0-13216 GCA_964366065.1 uncultured Candidatus Saccharibacteria bacterium
ACCAAGATACTGAGCTTCAAAGGCTCATGTCCTACCGTTAGACGATCCCCCAGCGATGTTCACAAATAACGACAATTTTCGCCTAGCGAAACCGGATGAAATGCAAAGCAATTTGCATTTCATTCCTACCGTTAGACGATCCCCCAAAATTAACTACTGCCCACAACGGGTAATATCTACTTATTAGCACATTTTGTGATAATTTTCTATTGGTTTGACAAAGATAACCATAATCCTATAGTTAGAAAAGCAGTACCAATTTACGGAAGGGGCATTATGCAAAAATTACTGTTTATCCTGGCGGCAATCTTCATCGCAGTTACAGCGGCGCCGAAGTTCTCGTTTGCGGAAGAAAATATCTCTGAGGGAGCAAGGTATCGCCTTAAGGATTTCCAGAGCTTCTTTAGGGAAAGCGGACCAGACGACACTGTCCGTTTTATCCCTTGCGGGAAATACTTTTGGACAGCAAAAAGCACTCACGGAGAAACCACTTTTTTTGTCGGCGAGCTCGACGATTCCCACGCTTTGAACAAATCAAGCAAAAAGATGTTCATCGGCGGCAACCGGGGCGAAAAAGTTCCATTGGCTATCAATAATAACCTAAGAGAGCCACTCGTCATTCTGGAAACCAACGTGGAAAATCCCAGATACACCCTCTGGATGAATATCCGGGAGTACTTAAACTCCCCTTGTCTTATCCGGGGAAACCAAATTTAGCCGTATCACCGTCTCATTGCCAGGCCTAGGCCTGGCAATTTTTTATCACTCGGTTTCGCCGGTAATTTTTATGAGCGCCAGTTCAAGGGGAAGCTCCGGTATAAAAGCGTAATCAATCTGGTTGTAAGCGTCCAAAAAGGCGACAAGTGTAGCCGAGGAGATATTCGCGCCGTGTTCTTTGGCAAGGGCGATAATAAATTTTTTGTCGTCGTCGGTGAAATCTTCCATAAACTCCTTGGCGGTCGCTTCGGCAAATTTAAGCAAGAGCACGATACGGAGTTTCCGTAAAATAAGCTTCAGATAAATTTTCATGTCAATATTTTGTCCCACCGCCTTGTGCGCCGCCGCAAACCCTTTATCCAAATCTTTTCCGGCGACCGCGGAAAGAAATTCGTTCACTAAGGCGGTCGGCGGGGCGCCGGTGATAACTTCCACTTCTTCTCGCGTAACTTTCTTACCGCTTGAAAGATTAAGTACTTTCTGGAGCATGCCTGTCGTGTCGCGAAAAGACCCTTCGCCCAAAAGCGCGATTAAATCGGCGGTGGGATTGTCTATTTTGTGGCCTTCCGCTTCCGCCACGTCAATCGCCAGGTCTTTCAGGATTTGATGCGTTGGCTTCCTAAAATTGAAAACTTGGCAGCGGGAAACAATTGTTTCCGGCAATTTGCCGAGTTCGGTCGTGGCCAGAATAAAAATGACATGCTTGGGCGGCTCTTCCAACGTTTTCAAAAGCGCGTTGAACGCCTCTTTGGTCAGCATGTGCACTTCGTCAATGATATAAACTTTGTATGGCGATTCAAACGGAAGCGTTGCAACCGCCTCTTTGAGCGCGCGGATGTCGTCAATTCCGCGATTGGACGCCGCGTCTATTTCATAGAGGTCGTTTTCGCTAGTGCGGAGTTCGCGCGCGACAATGCGCGCCACCGAGGTCTTGCCCGTTCCCCGCGAACCGGCAAAAAGATAGGCGTGCACGGTCGTGCCGCTCTCTATGGCGTTTTTGAGAACGCTCACAATATGATTCTGTCCGCGCACTTTCGCGAACGTATCCGGCCGGTATTTACGGTAGAAGGCGATGTTGCTGCCTGCTTCTTTTGGATTAGCTTTCGCCATAAGTTTTTAAATTATAGCAGTAATACGCGAGCCAAACAAAAAGCTCCTCCCTGCTAGCAGGGAGGAGCTGTGGGTTCATGAGAACGGAAACTTATGTCTTTCACAGAGAACATTACGCGCTTTGTGCGACAGCTGCTATCCCTGGCTCGGACGACGCTTGCCTGCGCTGGGCAAAATTAATCTCCGCCCTAATGTCTCGAAGCGCAGTTTCGGCGCGCCCAATCTCCGCGTCAAGAAACCGCACTTCTTCCTCGAGGTCCTGAACTCTACTGGCAGAATCAAGATATCTCTCCTTAAGTACGGATATTATGTATTCGATTCCCCATTTCTTCATCCGAAGATTATAAAGCTCGCTGGAGCGAGAACTTAAAATATCGGCACGGCTGCCTGTTTGCATTCTTTATCTCCCTAAAAGATGAACGAGTATTTGACCATATTTATTTTACCTCTTCATAAAAGTATTGGCAAACAGGCAATAAAAAATGCCCGCGGTTAGGCGGGCGCAGGAACAATGTTACGACAAACTCATTTATTTACTGGGCGCTGGTCATGAATCCTTACAGCAATTTCCTTCCAGCTTGCGCATAAGCGACCGGGGAATCTTGATCCCGAGAGCGCCTCGGATCTCTGCGGTTTTTTCCTTGATTACGGCGGCCCATTTCTTCGTCGTGTCAGCCGGTAGCGGTTGACCGGAGCGCTGGCTGCTTTCGATTTCTTTGACCAGATTGTCCAGCCCGTTCAAACTGAAAAGTACTGTTTCCTGGTTCATCTGTATTTCCTTTCTGAATAATGGCTAACGGCACTCTACAACTTCAAAAAGCGGTTGGCAATACCCTCCGCCTCGTCTGCATTTTTCGCATCCATAAGTTCCATCCGTAATTCTTTGGCTCCGTCAAAACCATTCACATAGGCCTTGTAGTGCTTTTTCATAACGGAAAAATTTTTCTTATCTTTAAATAATTCTTCAAAGAGTTTTGTATGTTCCACCATGACTCGGAGTTTTTCTTCCACTGATGGGGTATATGGTCCTTCGACTTCGCTCAGGACATTTTTGTTCCGAAACAAAAATGGATTACCGAATATCGCCCGCCCTAGCATGATACCGTCAGCGCTGGTCTCCCGCGCCTTCTCTTTCGCATCAGCTAAATCTTTCACGTCTCCATTCCCTATAATCAACGTTCTTGTCAAGGCGACGCCTTGACAAGAATTGCGGAGTTTGACGGCGCGCGCCACCGCTTCCCAATTGGCCGGCGTTTTGGACATTTCTTTCCGCGTCCGCGCGTGCACGGTAATGGCGGCTGGCTTCGTTTCCAAAAGCGCAGAGAGCCACTCTTCCAGAATGTCTTTCCCGTAACCGACACGGGTTTTTATTGACACAGGCAGGCCACTGCCTTCCTCTGCCGCGCGGATAACATCTTGCGCCAATTTAAAATCTTTTATGAGCGCCGCCCCTGCTCCCTGCTTTTCTATGGTTCGGTCGGGACATCCCATATTTATATCAAGTCCGTCAAAACCGAGTTCGGCAACAAGCTTCGCCGCCTCTCTCATATTTTCCGGCTTGGACGAAAAAAGTTGCGCCACTATCGGTCGCTCGGCTTCGGTATATGAAAGGTCAATCAAAAGCTTCTCCCGCCCGGCCGGGGAGCATAATCCGTCCGCTGAAACAAATTCCGTCCAAAAAACATCGGGTTTTCCATATTTCGCGATGATTCGGCGAAAAGCGGCATCGGTCACATCCGCCATTGGCGCCAAGACAAAAAACGGCCTTTTTAATTTTTGCCAGAACCCTAAATTCATATTATTTTTAATACCGATACGATTCCTGATTGTACTCAAAAGTATCCCAAATACAAACACCTTCCTCGCGATAAAGGGCGAATTCGGCTATATTCGAGTCGAGTGCCATTTTGCTGCAAATCGTGCAGTACGGCTCGCCTGAAAATTGCTTAGTTCCATTTTTGTCGAGACGTATAAAGTAAAGCCGGGAAGAATCGAGTTTATTGGGATTTTTCTTAAACGCATCAATTATCGCCCTTTGTTCGGCATGAACGCAACATGTCCTGTCGGACTTGAATCGTGGCGAGACTTCATTTTTCGTGAGACACCGGCGAACATCCTCTCTACCGCCAGGAGAAGAATTGAATCCTTCTCCGATAATTTCGCCGTTTTTAACAATGACAGTTCCACATTGCGACCGCAGGCAAGTTGAGTTGCGGGCAACCGAAACGGCTTTTTCAAAGAAGCCGAGTTCTGTTTGTGCATTAGTAAAAGAGATTACTTTCATGTCTTTATCACTTGAATTTAAAAAACACCTTGTTGCCGAAGCGCAAATCCAGATAATCAAGTGTATTCCGGTTGTTTTCCATTTTGATTTTGAGCGGATCCGCCCCTAGCGTGGATTTTAAATATTCAATATTTTTTTCCAAATCATTCTTGCCGCTTATAAGTATTTTCCCGGATATAGGCAAGGAGAGTTCATAGTCGCCGTCTGCTTTTATCAGTATTTTTACCGGAATCAGATTAAATTGGGCAAGCCCGTTTACAAACGCCATCAATTTATTAAAAGAATCTTCCGAGAGACTACTGCCGCCTGCGGGATTTGAATTATCCCCCTCCGAAAGAGGGCCGTAGAACTCCAGAAAGATATTGCCGGAATAATACGGCGCCTTGGAAAAAATATATCCGCCGGAATCAATGAAGTAGCATTCATCATCAGGCGTGCGTTCTTTTATAATGTCCTGTCCGCACCATAAATAACGCTCCGGACGCTCGGAAAGATTAATGACGAGCTTGGTAAAACCGACGCGGGCGACATTTAGCGTATCTATGCGCTTGAACTCTTTTTTCAGCAAAGCGGCAATTTCGCCGCCGGGATAGAAAAAGGCGCTTCGCTTGGGAACAAGAAAGAAATATTTACCGGAGATATTGTTTTCCACCGCTTTTTCTATATCAGCCAGCCGGAGCACATGAGTGCCATTAACTTCTATCGCCTTTATATTCACTTCCGGACGATACAGCCCATAGAGAATAATGCTAAGCAGAAAAATAATAGCCGCCGCGACAAGCACGGCTTTTTTGTTAAATTCATTTCTATGCCGTTTCCTCGCGATACTAGGCGGCTTTTTACCGCCGCGTTTTAATTCCGCCCTTGTCATCCCATTAGAAGTTTAAACATAGAAATCTATAATTATTGACTTCGGTAACCATTAGACGGCTCCGCCTTCATTTTAATATAACTCTATAGTATAAGTTGAACTTCTAACCTGTCTGCGTGAGTACGCGCACAGGCAGACGGGACAAGTTTAGGTAGAATTTTACTTTTTGGCAGAAATGATATTCTTGCCGATATATTTTTGGAGCACTTCCGGCACCTGAACTGAACCGTTTTCATCCTGATTATTTTCAAGAATGGATATAAGAATGCGCGGTGTGGCAATAAGCGTATTGTTGAGCGAATGAACGAAGCGTATTTTGCCTTCTTTGTCGCGATAGCGGATGTTCAAACGCCGCGTTTGGAAATCATGAAAGTAGGATGACGAATGGGACTCACGGTAGCGGCCTTCGGCCGGCTGCCAAACCTCCGTGTCATATTTCTTTACCTGTCCCTGCCCCAGATCGCCGCCGCAATTTATCACAACGCGATAGGGAATATTGAGCGCCTGAAGCAACTTTTCGGAATTTTCGGTTAATAATTCATGATATTTCACGCTTTCCTCGTGGCTCGCTTCGCAAAGAATAACCTGTTCAATCTTAAAAAATTCGTGTACGCGGAAAATGCCCTTTACATCCTTGCCATGGCTTCCCGCCTCGCGGCGGAAACACGGCGAAAAGGAAA
Source organism: uncultured Candidatus Saccharibacteria bacterium (assembly GCA_964366065.1). GTDB lineage: Bacteria > Patescibacteriota > Minisyncoccia > Phycocordibacterales > VMEP01 > JBAZYZ01. Next base: position 5,663 of record CAYISF010000013.1, read on the forward strand.
CAAGCTTAACCGGAAGTTTGGCGGTATCAATTATTTCGTCCATATGGTAGCCCATAGTGGCGACCTCAGCGGTACCGGCAAGATATTCATTATCCTGAGTGCGATATAAATCATCCTCGCCTTGCGGCAGGTAGCCGGTGCCTAAAAGATTTTCTCGGCGGACAAGCGATGGCACAATCATGGGAGTAAATCCGTCTTTCACCAGCATATCAATAGCTAATTGCCATATCGCGTGCGAAAGAAGCACGCCTTCGTTCTTCAAAAAGTAACCGCGGAAACCGGCTACTTTCGCGCCGCGCTCAAAGTCGGCCAAGTCAAGAGCTTCCATGAGTTCAATGTGCGATTTGGGCGTAAAATCGAATTTCGGCGGTTTCCCCCATTTTTTCACTTCCACATTATCCGAGTCGGATGTTCCCTCCGGCACGCTCATGTCAGGAACATTGGGCACTTCTAGCATCAACGCCTGCCACTTTTTTATCACCTCCTTGAGCTCATCTTCTTTTTGGCGGAGATGCTCTTTTAACGTCCGCATATCCGAAATATGCTTTTCACGGACGGTTTTATTTTCCGTGCGCGCCACCTCATCGCTTATTTTGTTCTGCTCGGCGCGAAGCGTTTCCACGAGCGACAGCGCCCCTAATCGCATGTCATCGGCTTCCAGGAGTTCGTTCACGTTAAAACTCGTGTGCTTCTTTCTTGCCGCCTCGCGGATAAGGTCGGGGTTCTCTTTGATGAATTTTATATCTAACATGGCTGATTTATAAGGAGTGAAACGACTATATAAATCGCCACCCGCCTAAGTTTTTCTTAAAAAGTTTGGTGGGTTTAGCTAAAATAACCCGTAACTTTCTAACCTTGTCTTTTAGTATATCCCAAAATACCGTATAAAAGAAATATCCGCGCGGACAATAGATGCTAGAATAAACGAGTGACTATAAGCATTAAAAAACTCTCTCCTCCATCATTCCCCGCCGCACTTCGGGAAATCGCCGACCCGCCGAAAGAGTTGTGGCTCCGGGGAACACTCCCCGGAGATGAGAACGTGTTTTTGTCCGTGGTCGGTTCGCGGAAATATTCACGTTACGGAAAAGATGCCTGCGAAAATCTTATTGCCGGCCTCCGCGGTTATCCCATAATAATCGTGTCCGGCCTTGCCTTGGGTATTGACGGCATTGCCCACAAAGCCGCCTTGGACGCCGACCTTGTTACGCTGGCCATTCCCGGTTCAGGGCTTCATCCGGACGTGCTCTATCCGCGAATCCACGCGGAACTTGCCGAGGAAATTGTCGCGCGAGGCGGCGCGCTACTCTCCGAATTCGAACCTAACTTCCGCGCCACCGAATGGAGTTTTCCGCAAAGAAACCGCTTGATGGCCGGTATTGCGCGCGCCGTTTTAATAATAGAGGCCGAAAACAAATCTGGCACACTCATCACCGCGCGGCTGGCGCTTGATTATAATCGCGATGTTCTGGCCGTACCCGGTGAAATTTTTTCGCCAAACGCCGAAGGTACCAACCGTCTTATAAGGCAGGGTGCCACACCTATCACAAGCAGCGAGGAATTGCTCCGTGCTCTCGGTTTTGAACCGAACGAAACAGGAAAAGAAGCAGCGGAAATCTTCCTCCGCGAAGCGACGGAAACGGAACAAAATTTGTGGAAACTTCTCGGGGAATCCATTACTCGCGATGAACTGATAGAAAAAAGCGGTATGACAGCACGGGACTTCAATACTGCCCTGTCTCTTCTTGAACTAAAGGGCCTAATTACCGAGGAACTCGGGGAAATACGGCGAAAAATTTAGGTTTTTAGGTATATTTTCCATCCGGTGCGGCTTTTTTGCCCCTTGCCTGCAAGGTAGCAAGCCCTTTTCCTACCTTGCCTGCAGGGTAGTGAGTACTCTCTACTACCTTGTTGATAACTTCATTGTTCATTAATCGTTTTATTTGATACCCTATAGTTATATGAAGAAAGCAATAAACGCTTCCGTGCGTGGTTTTACATTAATAGAATTATTAGTAGTTATCGCAATTATTGGTATTTTGTCGGGAATTGTCCTGGTTAACCTGCGTTCATCGCAAACAAAGGCCCGTGATGCAAAGCGTCTTTCAGATATAAACGCCGTAGTCACAGCTTTAAATCTGTATTACAGCGACAACAAGGTTTATCCGGTAGCGCTCGCTGGACTTATTCCAAACCAGCTTGCAGCTGTTCCGCTTGACCCGAAAAGTTCGTCAACAACGATAATCAATTATGCTTATGCCGCTCTGGGCTCCGGCACCGACTGTAACAGCTATCACGTGGGTGCGACGCTTGAAAACACGACGGCCGACGCTCTTGCTGCCGACGCTGATGCTGCTGCCAGTACGGCACTTTGTACGGGAAGCGCCACGGACTTTGCCGGAACCGATCCGGTGTATGATATAAAACAGTAAACACAGCTGTTTACTTTTTCAAAAAATCCCCTGAGCTTGTTGAAGGGGATTTTTTGTTTGGATTTGCCCGCACACCAATTTCGGTGTTGTTTCGCTTTTGAAAAGTTTTTCTTCCTGGTATCAATGAGTCCGTGAAAAATCGTATAACAACAAAAACACGGCGGCGAAACAAAAAAGTCGCGCCGAATTTAGTGTGCGGGTTTGCAATTAGAGCAACACTTGTGATACTAATGATGGAATGACTAAATTGTTGGTCGTTGAATCGCCGTCAAAAGCGAAGACCATAGGAAAATATCTGGGAAAAGGATTCAAAGTGCTCGCTTCGGTCGGACACATTCGGGACCTTCCGAAATCCAACAAAATCGCGGTGGATATAGCCGGCGGCTTTGTGCCGCATTATGAAATTGTTAAGGGCAAAGAGAAGATAGTTTCGGAGATAAAAAGCGCCGCCAAATATGCGGATGGCGTATTGCTTGCCACCGACCCCGACCGCGAGGGTGAAGCTATCGCCTGGCATATAGAGAAGGCCTGTGGATTAAAAGGCGCGAGGCGCATTGTTTTCCACGAGATTACCGAGAATGCCATTAAGGAAGCGCTAAAACACCCGCGCTCCATAGACACCAATTTGCGAAAGGCGCAGGAAGCCAGGCGGGTATTGGACCGCTTGGTCGGCTACGACCTCTCCGGCCTCATTTGGAAAAAGGTCCGTTACGGCTTATCCGCCGGACGCGTCCAGTCCCCGGCGCTGCGCATCATTATGGAGCGCGAGCGGGAAATTCGCGCGTTCGTGCCTGAAAAGTTCTGGAAGATATGGGGAGAATTCGCGACGAAAAGTGGAATTAAGATTACACTCAACTGTGAGGAAGAACCGCGTGACGAGGGAAAGGCCGCGCAAATTTTAAAAGACGGCAAAAATTCCAAGTGGTCCGTCACGGACGTGACTGAAACGGAAATTTCCCGTAACCCCCGCGCGCCGTTCATAACGTCCACCCTGCAGCAAGCGGCTTCATCGCGGCTCGGACTGGCGCCGGCGCGCACAATGTCCATCGCGCAGAAACTTTATGAAAAAGGATTCATTACTTACATGCGCACAGACAGCACTAATTTAAGCAAAGAAGCGCAGTGCGAAATCATATCCGAAATCGGGCGTAAATACGGAAAGGAGTATCAAGAGGCGCGGGTCTACAAAACAAAATCAAAGAACGCCCAGGAGGCGCACGAAGCCATTCGTCCGACGCATGTCGCGACAATGGTCGCGGGACATACCGATGACGAGAAAAAACTGTATAAACTTATTTGGGGGCGCGCAGTCGCTTCTCAAATGAGCAATGCCAAGATTCTCCGAACCAAAGTGTCGGCAAACATAGCGTCCAAATCCATTCCGGATTTTTCCATGACCGGCGGACGGACGCTTTTCCCGGGATGGCTCAAGGCCGACCCAGACGGCAACGGCGGGGATGTGGAATTGCCGAAAGTTAAGGCGGGCGAACCGCTCAAGCTTTTGGAACTTTTATCGGAAGAAAGGGCGACCGAACCGCCCGGACGCTACTCCGAAGCCGGCCTAATAAAAGAACTGGAAAAACGGGATATCGGAAGGCCCAGCACCTACGCGAGCATCATGAAAACGCTAGTGGACCGCGGCTATGTGGAGCGCCAAAACCGCACGCTTTTCCCCACCGATACGGGAGATGTGGTCAGCACTTTTTTGGAGCAAAACTTCGCAAATTACATAAGTGATTCGTTCACGGCGGAGATGGAAGACGAGCTTGACGATATTTCAAACGGCAAGCGGGATTACGAAAAAACTTTGAGGGACTTTTATAAACCATTCTCCAGAGACGTGAAATTAAAAGAAAAAATAGAAAAACTGACAACTCTTGGCGATGCGCCGAATAATGACAAGTGCCAGAAATGCGGAAGCGGCATGATTATAAAGCTCGGAAAAAGCGGTAAATTCCTTTCCTGCAAGCGTTATCCCGACTGCGACGGGGCCCGAGCAATGGACGGAACGGCGATGGAAGGTCCGAAAGAAACCGGAGAAATGTGTCCCCTGTGCAAGGTCGGGAAACTTGTGGAACGCGAGGGACGTTTCGGCAAATTTATTTCCTGCTCTAATTATCCTAAGTGTAAATTCATAAAAAAGAGCGCCGAGGAGGAAGAAAAAGCCAAGACCGGAGTAAAATGTCCGAAATGCGAGACCGGTGAAATGGTCGCGAGACGCGGACGCTTTGGTGTCTTTTATTCGTGCTCCAACTATCCAAAATGCAAATACGCAATTAAAGCCAAGCCGACCGGCGCTCTCTGTAAACTCTGCGATGAGTTAATGATGCAAGGCACAAAGACCATACCCGAAAGATGCAGTAATAAGTCCTGTCCCAATCATAATCCACACAAACTGAAAGAGCAGAAACAAAAAAATATAAAGGTTCCTCGGGACAATTCTTGAGATATTATTGGAACTTTCTTCGCCTGCCTACTACAGGGAGGCTATCTTATGGCTAGTCGCAATAAACTGGTTGCTTCAAGGCGCGACATTATTTAGTATAGAAGAATGTCATCGGCAGATGAGATTATAAAGCTTCTAAAAAAGCCCTCAAAGAAAGACGAGGAACTTATACGCAAGGCGTATATTTTTGCCGAAAAAACCCACGAGAAACAGAAACGCCATTCCGGCGAACCATATTTCAGCCATGTTGTTGAAGTTGTGAAAAATTTGGCGAGATTGGGAATGGACGTCGAAACTATCGCTGCCGGATTCCTGCACGACACGCTGGAAGACGGGCTTGTTTCAGAACAGGATCTGAAAGAAAATTTCGGTGAAAATATCCTCTTTTTGGTACAAGGCGTCACTAAACTCGGAAAGTTGAAATACCACGGCGTGGAGCGCCATGTGGAAAGTTTACGGAAATTCTTCATCGCCGTGGCGCAGGACGTTAGGGTTGTCATTATCAAGCTCGCAGACCGCCTGCATAATGTTCAAACGCTTGAGTACGCTCCCGAGGATAAGAGAAAGCGAATAGCCATGGAAACACTGGAAATATACGCTCCTATAGCCGGCCGTCTTGGTATGTGGAAATTTAAGGCGGGGCTTGAGGATTGTTCTTTCAAGTATGTTTACCCGAAAGAATACGCGGAGATATCGGCCATATTAAAAGAACGGGAACACGCCGACGAAGAATACTTAAAAAAATTCCGCAAAGCGCTGGCTAAAGCGCTAGCTTTAAACAACTTTAAGCATTTCACCATAGACCATAGGGTCAAACACCTCTATAGTTTGTATCAAAAATGGCTGCGCTACAACAAAGAAATCGAGAAAGTATATGATGTCGTTGCGCTTCGCATTGTGGTTGAATCCGTAGAGGACTGCTACAAAGTATTGGGAATCGTGCATAAACACTGGAGGCCGCTCCCGGGACGCATCAAGGATTATATAGCTCTCCCCAAGCCGAACGGCTATCAGAGTATTCATACGACAATCTTCACCGGCGACGGCGCCATTGTGGAAATCCAGATTCGCACCAAGGAAATGCACGAAAAAGCCGAGTACGGCATAGCTTCGCATCTTTACTACAAAGAAAGCGAGACCCCCGAGAAACGCCGCGAGCTTGAAAAAAATTTATCGTGGATAGAGCAAGTCATTGATTGGCAGAAGCATGTCTCAAAAACCGGTGAATATCTGAGTCACTTAAAAATGGACTTTTTCAAAAACCAAATTTTCATTTTCACGCCTAAGGGCGATGTTGTAGATATGCCGGAGGATTCAAGCCCAATAGATTTTGCTTATGCCATCCATTCCGACATCGGCGACCACATTTCCGGGACCAAAGTTAATAAAAAACTGGTTGCGCTCGATACCAAGCTGAAAAACGGCGATATCGTTGAAATTATCACCAAAGAAAACGCGCATCCGTCATCAAAGTGGCTGGATTACACTAAAACCCATGTGGCCAAAAAACATATTAATTCCTACCTTCAAAAAATAGGTCTCGTAAAGAGGTTGTTCTCGTAGGAAACAACTTACGGCCCCAGTAGCAGAGCGAAGCTCGCTACAGGGCGTGCTTACGACTATCAGTAAAACTAGATTGAAAAATTGCGGATATTATAAAGATCGTCGCTTTGTTCATTTTCTTTTTTCTCTTCCGCGGAGCGGTCATCTGAAACTTCCGCCTGCGTCACATCCGGCGGTAAAATATCGGCGGTAGTGGCATAGTTTTCCAACTCATCCTTCGGCTTTCTTTCCTTGTTTTCTTTGACGAGGTCTAAAATCGCCTGTAAATCTTCGGGGGAAAAGAAATCTATGATAAGTTTGCCGCCGTTCTCGCGCTTTTCTATGCGTACGCGAGTACCAAGCGTTTCGGTCAGAGCTTCTTCAAATTCCAGCATTTCCGGCGTAACTTCTTTCTTACGGGCGCGGTCTTGGGCGATGCGGCGGGCGATGCCCTCCGCCTCGCGAACACTCATTTTCTTGAATATAATTTCCTTAAACAGCGTCGTTTGTTCTTCGGGCCGGGTATCAAGCATCATAAGCGGCCGCGTATGCCCTTCGGAGATTTTTCCTTCCGAGAGCGCCTGAAGGATATCTTCCGGGAGAGTGAGGATACGCATGGTATTGGAAACATACTCGCGGCTTTTTCCTATTTTGTGCGCGATTTGATTATGCTTAAAACCAAATTCTTCCACCAGCCGCGCAAACGCTTTGGCGCGGTCCACCGGGTTCAAATCCTCACGCTGGAGATTTTCTATAATAGCCAGCTCTAGTTTCATCTTAGCGTCGTCTTCAACACTCCTGATAAGCACCGGCACCTGCGCGATACCGGCAAGCTTTGAGGCGCGCAAACGGCGTTCGCCGGCTATAAGCTCGTATTCGGCGATAAGGCCGCCGTCTGGCTTTTCTACCTCCCTCCGCGTCACCACGAGTGGCTGGAGCACTCCGTACTGGCGGATAGAATCCGCCAAATCGCGCAACTTGGCCTCGTCGAAATCACGGCGAGGCTGATACGGATTCGGTTTTATTTTTTCCACCGGAACCCAGAAAATGGAGTCGTTGTAAAAATTGGACATGAGAATAGGATATAGGATTTAGAATATAGAATATAAAGTAAATCATAACACAAAATTCTGG